>NZ_LGDO01000020.1:0-29771 GCF_001279805.1 Streptomyces sp. XY431 | reverse complement strand
GCGCCGGTGGACGGTGTGCCAGTGGCCGGCGGCTGCGGGCGCGACGGCGGGGGAACGGCCGAGGGCGGCCGGGACGCGGACGGGGAGAACGAGGACGGCCGGGACGCGGCGGGGGACGTGAACGGAGGCGGTACTGCGGGCCGGCTCGTGGAGGGCGGCGCGGAGGCGGAGGCGGAGGTCGGTCGGGAGGACGAGGGGGACCGCGGAGCGCCGGGGGAGGCCGGGCCTGTCGGCACGGGCGGCCGCGTCGTCGCCGTCCCGCCGCCCGTCGGGGCCAGCGTGGTGGTGACCCGCAGCATCGGGCTGCCCGTCACCGTCCGGTCCTCGGACCGGGTCGTCCCGGCGAGCGCCACTCCGGCCAGCACGGCCACCGTGAGGGTGCCCGCGACCGCCCCGGTGCGCCGCAGGCGGCGCGAGCGCCCGGGGCGCATCGGGCCCGCGAGCGTGACCCGCCCGCGCGGCGGAACCGGAGTGCCGGTCCCGGCCGCACCACCACCGCCCTCCCGGGGAACGGAACGGTCCGGCAACGAGCCCTCGGCGGCGACGAGTTGCAGTGGGGGCGAGGCCGCCCCGCCGGGCGCCGCGGCCGCGCTCCGGGGCAGCAGCGCGGCCAGCAGCCCCACCAGGACGGCGAGGTCGGCGTGGCCGTGCTCCTCCCAGAGCTCCCCGTAGCCGGTGGCGGCCGCCGCCTCCAGCAACTGGAGGAACTCCACCGCGCCGGCCGGCCGTTCCTCCGGCCGCTTCGCCATCCCGGCCCGGACCAGCGGCCGCACGGCCTCCGGGACCAGCCCGTCCGGCACCGGCGACTCCAGGTGCTGGACGGCGAGTTCGATCGACGTCGTGCCGTCGAACGGCCGGGCGCCGGTCAGGCACTCGAAGAAGGTGACGGTGGCGGCGTAGACGTCGGCGGTGGGCGAGGCGGGCGCGCCGGTCCACTGCTCGGGCGCCAGGTAGGCCGGTGTGCCGGAGATGTCCCGGGCGTCGCCGCCGGGGACGGCGATGCCGAAGTCCACGAGCTTGGAGCTGCCGTCGGCCGCGACCAGGACGTTGGCCGGCTTGTAGTCGCGGTGGACGAGCCCGACGGCGTGCGCGGCGGCCAGCCCCAGCAGGGAGCCCTTGAGGACCACCAGCGCCGCCTCCGGGGTGGTGGCGCCCTCCGCCCGCAGCAGCGCGCGCAGTGAGAGGCCGTCGACGAGTTCCATCACGATGGCCGCGTACGGCCCGGCCTCCACGTACTCGTAGAGCCGGGTGACGTACGGCGAGTCGACCCGGGCCAGGACGGTCGCCTCCCGCCGCAGCGCGGCGCCGTCGGCCGGGTCGTGCAGGTACTTGATCGCGACGGGGGTGCCGGTGGGGCGGTGGTGCGCGAGCCAGACCCGGCCGCTGGCGCCGGCGCCCAGCTCCCGCTCGTGGTCGTACTCCGGCAGCCGCCACCCGTCGGCGGGCGCCGCGGCCGGGTCGTCGTACGGCCGGTGTCCTCGGTCCTGTGGGTCCTGCGGGTCGTGCTGGTCCTGTTGCCGTTGCTCCCGGTCGCGCACGGTGGGCCCCCTCCGCGAGTCGTCTCGCAGCCGTCGACGCGGCCACGGAGCGGTGGGTTCCCCCTTTCGGGCACGGTCCGAACGCGCCCCTGCGGCCGGTCGTGCACGCCCCTGGACGTTCCCGCTGGCAGTCGGCCCGGACCGGGCGGACGGCCGCCGGGAGGAACAGGCGCACTCGGGAGTCGCACGCCCCGTCGGCCCGCGCCCCGGTGCGCCTCCCCGCTTCCCCGCACCTCCGCCTTCTGTCGCGGCCGTCCTCGACGGCACCCCCGCCGAACTCGACACCCGTCCCTGGCGCACCCTCACCGCCACGTGCGGGCATCGAGCGAGGAACGGGCACGCCGAACGGCCCGGCCGCGGGAAACCCCCGCGGCCGGGCCGTTCGGCGTCGGAGCCCCGCCCGCAGGGGCCGGGGCCGTTCAGCCCTGGCGCTCGAACAGCGGCACCCGGACCGGCTCCGGCCGGTCGCGGTCCAGGCCGGACAGCGAGGCGTCGTGCGGCGACAGCATCAGCGCGATCCCGCCGAGCGAGAGCAGGACGAGGACGGCCACCGCGAGCGGGGTGATGAACTGCGAGGCCGGCAGGCCGCCGACCGGGCTCCGGCCGTCCAGCACCACCGACACGGCGGCCATGCCGGTGTAGTGCATCGCGACCACCGCGACCCCGGCGATCAGCGCCGAGGCGAGCGAGGCCAGCATGCCGGTGATGTTCAGGGTCATCCAGAGCGCGGTGGCGGACGCGGCGACCGCGATCGCGATCGATCCGGCCACGGTCAGGGTGTCGTAGGACACCTGCCCCTGGACGTGCATCGCGGCCATGCCGAGGTAGTGCATCGCCGCCACGCCCAGGCCCATGACGGTGCCGCCGATCAGCAGGGTGCTCAGGCTCCGCGGCCGGTAGCCGACATAGAGGATGCCGAGGCCGCAGACCACGATCGCCAGCACCAGGCTGCACAGCGTCAGGGGCACGTTGTAGAGGATGGTCGAGCCGCTGACGGTGAAGCCCAGCATCGCCAGGAAGTGCATCGTCCAGATGCCGCAGCCGATCTCGGCGGCGCCGAGCAGCAGCCAGCCGAGCCGTCTGCGCGGCGGCAGGTCGAGGGCGCGGACGGTGCAGCGCAGGCCGAGCGCGGCTCCGGTGCAGGCGACCAGGTAGGACAGGACCGGGTTGAGCCAGCCGTAGTGGAAGCCGTCGATCACGGCGTGGTGGGGGTGCATGAGGATACCTGAGCTGACGTTTCGTTGATGGACTCGTTGATGGACGCGCACGGGAACGGCCCGCGCGGGGCCGCGGTCCGGTGCGGGGGTTCCCGCGCGCGGCGGTGCGGGCGGGACGGGTCGGCGACCCGGTGCTGCCCGTCCGGCGTCGGGGGTCACGGACGGCGCCACGGGTGTCGGCAGGCGGGAGGGGGCGCGCGGAAGGGGCCTCAAGGGCGGCCGCACGCAACGGGAAGCCGTCTGCCGGGCCTCACGTGCGGGTACATACTATCTGCCCGTCGGGGTCAAGATCTGTTGGGGGTGGTCCTCGCGGATCTTTGGTGAAGACCCGTCGGTCGGCGGCCCCGTCGGTCGACCCCGTCCTGCTGCGCCCCGTCCCCCCCCGCCCCGCCGCCACGCCGTGCCTCCCCGCCGCGCGGCCGCCCCGCCCGGTCGGCCTGGGTATCCTCGTCCTCCGGCCGTACGGACCACCGGTCCGTTTCAACGGCGCGGACCCCGGGCCCGTACGAGAGGGGAGCGGACGCATGTCCGAGCACAGGTCCCGCAAGGACGCCGTCCGCAACCGGGAGGCCGTTCTCGCGGCCGCCGACGCCCTGTTCGCCCGGCGGGAGAACGCCGAGGACGTCACCATGGCCGAGGTCGCGGCGGCGGCGGGCGTCGGCAAGGGCACGCTGTTCCGGGCCTTCGGCGACCGGGCCGGGCTGCTCCGCGCGCTGTACGAGGCCCGGCTCGAACCGCTCGGCGCCGCCGTCGGGACCGGCCCGCCACCGCTCGGGCCGGACGCCCCGCCGGCCGAGCGCGTCCCCGCCCTGCTCGACGCCCTGCTCCGCTTCAAGCTCGACAACCGCGCGCTCGCCCTGGCCCTGGAGGACGGCGACGCCAGTCCGTACCGGACGGAGCACTACGCGCGCTGGCACGCCCTGCTCCGCACGCTGCTGGAGCGGGTCCCGGTCGCGGCCGACAGCGGCTTCACCGCCCACGTCCTGCTCGCCGCGGTCCGGGCCGACCTGGTCGAGCACCTGGCCGGACCGGGCGGCCTGGACCGGGAGGAGCTGCGGGCGCGGCTGGCGGAGCTGGTCGGCACGGTCCTGACGCCGGCTCCGCCGGGGCCGGGGCCCGCCGGGGGCTGATCGACCGGCCGACCGGCTCCGCCGGCCGACCGGTCGATCGGTCGATCCGTGCGCGGAAGCGGCGCCGTCGGGGTACTGTCCTCTCCGCGCCCGCCCGCCGAGCAGGGCGGCGGCACCAGCGCGGACCCGGGGGGAACCACCATGCTCGACGTCAGACGGCTCACCATGCTCCAGGCCGTGGCCGAGCACGGCAGCTTCAACCGTGCCGCCGGCGCGCTGCTGCTGACGCCCTCCGCCGTCTCCCAGCAGATCGCGGCCCTCGAACGCGGTCTCGGCACCACCGTGGTGGAGCGCTCGACGCGCGGGGTGCGGCTGACCGAGGCGGGCCGGCTGCTGGTCGACGCCGCCGTCGCGGTGGGCGCCGAACTGCGGCACGCCGAGGAGCGGATCGCGCGCCTCGGCGCGGACCGGCCCCGGCTGACGCTCGTCACCTTCACCAGCGGCGGCCGCCACCTGCTGCCCCCGGTGCTGGCCCGGTTCGCGGCGGCGCACCCGGAGGTCGAACTGCGGATCGTCGAGCGCGAACCGGAGGACAGCCTCCCGATGGTCCGCGACGGCAGCGCCGACCTCGCCCTCGCCTACCACTTCGACGGGCCGCTGCCCGTCGTCCCCGGCGACCGCTCCGGCCTGGAGTGGACGCCGCTGATGACGGACCCGCTGTCCGTCGTCCTGCCCGAGCACCATCCGCTGGCCGGCCGGGACGCCCTCGACCTCTCCGAACTCGCCGACGACCCCTGGGTGCTGGGCTGCACGAAGACCGAGGCCTTCCTGCGCCGCCACGCCCTGCTGGCCGGCTTCGAACTGCGGGTCGCGGGCTCCACCACCGACTACTTCTTCGCCCGTTCGCTGGTCGCCGCCGGCGTCGGCGTCTCCCTCGTCCCGCAGGTCGCGCTCGAACCGCCGCAGCCCGGCACCCGGGTCGTCCCCGTCAACCCGCCGCGTCCCGCCCGGCACTTCGGCCTCGCGCTGCCCCGCCGGCGCCGGCCCCGCCCGTACGCCGACGCGCTCGCCGCCCTGCTGCACGCCCGGGCCACGGGCGCCGCCCCCGGCCCGGCCTGATTCCCCGGCCCGAGGGCCGGCTCGCTTCCCCGGCCCGAGGGCCCCGATCCGATTTTCGGTCCGGGGTCCCGGCCCGATTCCCCGGCGGCAGCCGCCCACCGGTCCGGCGGAATTGTCAGTGCCTCCCCATAGAGTTGGAACAACGCCGAGGGGAGCGCCGGAAGGCGCCGGAAAAGGCGTTGGGAAAAGGGGAGAAGAATGTCCACGAACAGGATCGACCACAAGGTCAACCACGTTTCGCTGGTGGTCGACAAGTCCGGCTCGATGCGCCAGCACGAGCAGCAGCTGATCCGGGTCGTGGACGAGTTCGTGAAGGGCCTCCAGGAGGAGTCCGACCGGCTCGGGCACGAGACCCGGATCAGCCTCTACGCCTTCGACCACGAAGTGCACAACCTCGTCTGGGACATGGACGTCAAGCATCTGCCCTCCCTGAAGGGCCTCTACCGGGTCGACAACGGCGCGACGGCGCTGATCGAGGCGGCCGTGAAGTCCGTCGACGATCTGAAGAACATCTGGGAGGGGTACGGGGAGCACTCCTTCCTCCAGGTCGTCGTCACCGACGGGGAGGAGAACGCCTCCGGCTGTTCCGAGAGCGGCAAGATGCACATCCGGATACCGGGCGCCAAGGGCAAGGCGGTGCTGCGCGGTTGGATGGAGCGGATCCACGGGGCCATGGCGGGGCTCCCCGACCACTGGACCTCGGCGATCCTGGTGCCGAATTCCCTGGCCAAGCGCACCGCCCAGGAGTACGGGTTCCCGGCGGGCAATATCGCGATCTGGGACGCCGACTCCAGCAAGGGCGTCGAGGAGGCGATCGGCACCGTCAAGTCCGCCGCCACGAGCTTCCTGCGCGGCCGGGAGAAGGGCGTGCGGGGCACCAAGAACCTCTTCACCATGGGGCAGGACCTCAGTGCCGCGGACGTCACCGCCGAGCTCGACGCCCTGGACGCGGGTGCGTACGCCCTCGTCCCGGTCGACCGGCAGCTGCCCATCCGCGAGTTCGTCACCGGTGCGGGGCACACCTACCGGACGGGCTGTGCCTTCTACGAGCTGTCCAAGCGGGAGCGGATCCAGGGCGGCAAGCAGCTCGCCGTCGCGGAGAAGGACCCGGCCACCGGCCGGATGACCGGCAAGGTGTTCTCGGGCCCGGCGGCCCGCCGGCTCCTCGGCCTGCCGGATGCGGAGGCCACGGTCAAGCCCGGCGACAACCCCTCCTACACGGTCTTCGTCCAGTCCACCTCCGTCAACCGGAAGTTGGTGCCCGGTACCGAGCTGCTCGTCATGCTGCAGCCGTAGGCGGCAGCGCGGCCCGGCCCGGAGCGGCGGTTCCCCGCCGTCCCCGGGCCGGCCGGGACGGCCCGGGGTGGTGTCGGCGATGGGGTTTTCGGCCATCGCTGCGGGTGTTTTTGGTCGCTGGCGGGGCCCGGTCGGGGTGTGGGCCGGTCCGGGTTGCTCGGACAGGTGATCGATGGTTACCTCGGTCCTCGTGACCTCGTTGGTACCAGGTGTCTCATATGGAACTGACGTTCCATCGGTTCATGACAGTTCGTCAGAAGACTTCCGGGGGGAGGGATTCGACCAAGGAGATGGGGTTCCGTCCGCAATTGTCGGCGGATCGGAGCCGGGGCTGGTCGTCCCGGTGGTGGTGGATGAGGAAGACCTCTGTTTCTTCGATCACCCGCTCGACCATGTGCCCGGAATGGTGCTGGTGGCAGGGGTGCTGGACGTCCTCGGGGCCCGGGCACCGGAGTGGGTCGACGCGGACGGTGGCCGGCTACGGCTCTCGATGAGCTTCGACCGGATGTGTGAGCTGGGCCCTCCGGTGTGGCTGAGCGGCGGTCCGATCGCGGCCGACGACGGGCCGGCCTGGGAGTTGGTGGCGCTGCAGGACGGCGAGGCCGTCAGCCGGGCCTCGATCCGCTTCGGCGGGACGCCGGCCCCGGTCCGAGCCGGGCGGGAGACCGGGGTTCCGGCCGACCCCGCGGTTCCCGCCGATCCGACGCTGGTGCACCGGCACCGGCCGGAGAACGTCCTGCTGGGCGGGGCGGTGCGGGTCGAGCGGGCCGCGGTACTGGTGCCGCCACCGGGCCACCGGCTGGCGGGCGCCGGGGTGCACACCCTGGGCGCGCTGGTCGAGTCGGCCCGGCAGATGGCGACGATGCTGGGCCACACGGCCCACGGGCGGGACCTGGACGCGCAGATGCTCTGGCTCTCGCTGGAGGCGGACCTGCCGACCGGCCTGCCGGTGGAGGTGCCGTTGGAGCTGTGGTGGGAGTTCGCACCGGCGCGCGGGGCGCGCGCGGTGTACCGGTTCGCGGTGGTGGATGCGGAGAGCGGCGAGGGGTACGGCCGGTTGCAGATCGGCGTCCACACCCTCAGCCGCGCGGGTTACTTGAAGCGGAGGTCGGCGAAGTGAGTGGGGCGGAACAGGTGACGGGCACGGGCTCGTCCTGGGCGGTGCGGGCGCCGCAGTTGTTGTTCGTCGTCGCGGTGATCGCGGTGGCCACCGGCTTGGTGGTCCACCTGCGGCACGCGGGCGAAGGGGTGGACCTGGTGGCGGCCGTCCTGGCCGCCTGCTACCTGGCGTGGCTGGCGGTCGAGATCCCGGTGACCTTCCGGACCTCCGGTTCGGCGCCGCGCGAGTCGGCGTCGCTGCTGTTCTACGCGACGGCCCGGATCGCGACCGTGTCCGCGGCCGTGCTGGGGCCGCTGCCCTGGGACGAGTGGTCGCCGCTGCTGCTGCTCCCGGCGGCGGTGTTCGTCGGCGGGGTGGTGCTGCGGCAGGTGGCGATCCGCACGCTGGGGCGGTTCTACTCGCACCACGTGACCCGGCAGACGGACCACCAGGTCGTCACCTGGGGCGTCTACCGGTTCATCCGGCACCCCGCCTACGCGGGAATGCTGTCGGCGCACGTCGGCTTCGTGCTGTTCTTCCTGAACCCGCTGAGCGTGGTGCTGCTGGTCGTGCTCGCCGCCGCGATCACCTTCCGGATCCGCACCGAGGAGCGGATGCTGCTGAACATCCCCGGCTACCGCGACTACGCGGCCGGGCACTCCCGCCTCGTGCCGGGTCTCTGGTGAGCGCCTCCGCCCGCCCGCCGCGGGTCGGGGTGCCGGCGACGCCGGACGAACTGCTCACGACCACGCGATCGGTGCGGCTGCGGCTGGACCTGTCACGCCCGGTGGACCTCGACCAGGTCCGCGAGTGCGTGGAGATCGCGCTCCAGGCGCCCAACGGCGGCAACACCCAGCGCTGGCACTGGCTGGTGGTGGTCGAGGAGGGCCTGCGCAAGCGGATCGCCGAGGTCTACCGGCGGTCGTTCGAGGCCCGCTACCCGCCGACCGCCGCCGCCGGGGAAGCGGCGGCGGGCGGGACGTCGGTCGGTGCGGTGTCCGCGGGAGGGGTGTCGGACCGGATGCTGGCCGGCGGCCGGCACCTGGCGGAGCACCTGCACGAGGTGCCGGTGCTGGTGATCCCCTGCCTGGAGCTCGGCAGCCGCCCGCTCACGGCGGCCAACCAGGCGGGGGTGTGGGGCTCGCTCCTCCCCGCCGCCTGGAGCTACATGCTCGCCGCGCGCGCCCGCGGCCTGGGAACGGCGTGGACGACGGTGCACCTGGACGCCGAGCAGGAGGTCGCCGACCTCCTCGGGCTGCCGGGCGACGTGCGCCAGGGGGCCCTGATCCCCACCGCGCACGTGTTGGGGGACGGATTCGGACCGGCGCCGCGCCGGCCGGTGGACAGCGTGCTGCACCTGGACGGCTGGGGCGGCACGGGACGGGGTGGTGGGGGCGCATGACCGAACTCGTGGTGACCGCGGCGACGGACGGCGGCGAGGTGCTGGCCGACGCCGCCCGGGTCGGGAACAAGTTCGCCCGGCAGGAGGTGCTGCGGCGGGCCGGGTTCCGGGTACCGGAGTTCTTCTGCCTGCCCGCCGCCGCCTTCGACGAGGCCCTGGACGCGCTGCGCCCGTCCCTGCCGGCCGAGCCGGTGGACGGCGCCGACCGGGCGGAGGTGGAGAGCTGGTGCGCGGCGGCCCGGGAGGCCCTGGGCGGCGCGCGGCTGCCGGTGGCGCTGGCCGAGCGGATCCGCAAGGAGTTCGCGGCCGTGGCCGGGCCGGACGGCCTGGTCGCGGTGCGGGCGTGCGTGGTCCCGGCCAACGCCGGTGCCGGTGCCAGTGCCGGTGCCGATGACGCTTCCGGTGGTGCCGCCCCGGAGGCCGACGCGGCCGAGGCGATCGGCGAGGACAGCGCGGTCGACCCGTTCGCCGGCATGAGCGACAGCTTCCTCTACGTCGACGAGGACGGCGTCGAGGACGCCGTCCTGCGCTGCTGGGCCTCCGCGTTCAACCCGCAGGCCGTGCGCTACCGGACCCTGCGCGGCCTGGACCCGCTGCGGGCCCGGGTGGCCGTCGGCATCCAGCGGATGGTGCTCGGCAGCCGCTCGTTCGTCGCGTTCACCCGCGACCCGCGCGACGGCGCGGTCCTCCGCGTCGTCGCGGCCGCCTACGGCATCGGCGAGGGCGTCGTCCAGGAGAAGGCGGACATCGACCACTTCTTCCACGACCCGGCCACCGACGAGGTGACCGCGCGGACCGTGCGCAAGCAGTGGTCGATGGGACTGCCCGAGGGCGCCGCCGCCGGTTCGCCGGTGCTGCTGCCGGTGGCCGCCGACCTCGCCGACGTCCCGGTACTGGACGACGACCAGGTGCGCGCGGTGGCCGAGCTGGCCGCGCGGGTGGAGGAACTCTTCGGCGTCCCGCAGGACATCGAGGGCGCCCTCACCGAGGACGGCGTCGTCCACCTGCTCCAGGCCCGCCCGCTGGTCACCGCGCCGCCCACGGCCACGGCCACGGCCACGGCCACGACCGGCACCGGCGCGGCGACCGGTACCGGCCCGGCGACCGCCGCCGCCGCGCCGGAGGAGCCGGGGAGCGCCCAGGTCTACTGGGGCAACCACAACATCACCGAGAGCTTCCCCGGTGTCTCCGGCGCGCTGACCTTCTCCCAGTCCCGCGAGTTCTACCGCCGCTCCTTCACCGACCTCTACCGGCGGATGGGCGTCCCCGAGTCCTGGGTGCGGGACAACGCCCACCGCCTCGCCCGGATGGTCGGCTACCTGGAGGGCCAGGTCTACTACCGGCTGGACGACTGGCACGCCCTGCACGGGCAGATGCCGATGTTCGAACTCGTGCGCCGCGGCTGGGAACAGGCGATGGGCATCACCGGCCCCGCCCGCGGCGAGCGCCGCTGGGCCGCCCCGGCCGTCGCCCTGGCGCTGCCCCGGCTGGCCTGGCGCAGCGCCCTCCACCCGTGGCAGGTGAAGAGCTTCCTGCGCTGGTGGGACCGGCAGATGGCCGAGGCCGAGACCGTCGGCGACTCGCCGGAGGAGCTGATCGCCTTCTACCGGCGGCTCTGGGAGCGCGCCGGCGAGCGCTGGGGCGTCACCCTGGTGAACGCGTTCATCGCGCTCGTCGTGCTCGGCGCGGGCAGCATCCTGCTGCGCCGCTGGACCGGCGAGGGCCCGCAGGTCCTGGTCGGGCTGATGGGCGGCGGGCGGGAGAACCGCTCGCTGGAGGCGGTGCGCGCGGCCATGGGCCTGGCCGAACTCGTCGGCGCCGTCCCCGAGCTGCGGGCCGCCGTGCTCGACGACGCGAGCGACCCCGAGCAGCTGTGGCGGCAGATCGTCGAGGGCCACCACGGTGCCGCCGTCGGCGACGCCGCGCGCGGTTACGTCGCCCGCTACGGCGACCGCGCGCTGCACGACCTGAAGCTGGAGGAGCCCACACCGCGTCAGCGGCCTTGGACCGTGCTCGCGCTGATCCGCCCGCTGGTGCGCCAGGGTGCGACGGTGGCGGCCAGCCGCGCAGACGAGCAGGCGGCCGCCCGCAAGGCCCGCGAACGACTGCGCGAGGTGCTCCCGAACCCGGCCCGGCGGGCCGTCCTGCTCGGCGTCACCTCCCTCGCCCGCGACCTCGCCCGGATCCGCGAGGACACCCGGTTCTGCCGCACCCAGCTGTTCGGGCTGTCGCGCGACGTGATGTGGCGGCTGGGCGCGGAACTCGCCCGCACCGGCGTCCTGGACGACGCGCTCGACGTCGCCGACCTGACCGTGGAGGAGGTCATCGGCGCCTTCGACGGCACCGGCACCGTGACCGACCTGCGCGCCCTGGTCGCGCTGCGCCGCACGCAGCGCGAGCGCTGGGCGAAGAACCCGCAGCGCCCTGCCCTGCTGGGCACGCCCGCCGGACTGCCGCTCGCCCGGGCGCTGCCGAGGGCGAGCGCGGTGGGCACGGCCGCCGCCGTCGACGACGGGCTGCTGCGGGGCATCGGCTCCAGCGGCGGCGTGGTGCGCGGCCGGGCCAAGGTGGTGCTGGACCCGTCCACCGACCCGGACCTCGCCGCCGGGCGGATCCTGGTCGCCCGGGAGACCGACCCGGGCTGGCTGTTCCTGATGATGTCCGCCACCGGCATGGTCGTCGAACGCGGCACCCTGCTGTCCCACACGGCGATCACCGGCCGGCTGCTCGGCGTCCCCACCGTGGTCGCCGTCCCGGGGGCCACCACGGAGATCCCCGACGGCGCCTGGATCGAGATCGACGGCGCGGCCGGGACGGTGCGGCTGCTGCCGCCGTCCGAACAGCCGGAGGAGCCCGAGGAGCCGGGGGAGTCGGACGGGACCACCCCGACCGACGGGACCACCCCGACCGACGGGACCACCCCGACCGACGGGACCACTCCGACCGACGGAACCGCCACCACCGAGAAGGGCGACAGGACATGACCGACGACCCGGCCCGTTTCCCCTTCCCGCCCGCCGGCGACGTGCGCCCGCCGGACGCGTACCACGGCGTGCTGCACGCCCGCGCCCCGCACCCGGTGCAGCTCTCCAGCGGGCAGCCCGCCCTGCTGGTCACCCGGCACGAGGACGTCACGGCGGTCCTCGGCGACGACCGCTTCAGCCGGGCCGGCTACACCGAGCTGGCCCGCCCGCTGTTCGCCCGCAAGACCGAGTCCGTCCTGCTGGCCACCGCCGACGCGCCCGACCACACCCGGCGCCGGCGCGCGATCCTCCCGGCGTTCACCGCCCGCCAGGTCCGCCTGCTGCGGCCGCGCCTGGAGGCCCTCGCCGAGCAGCTGCTCGACGACCTGATCGCCGGTGCCACCGGCGGCGAGACCGATCTGGTGGGCGGCTTCACCGTGCCCTTCCCGATGCGGGTCATCTGCGAGGTGCTCGGCGTCCCGGTCGAGGACAGCGCGATGCTGCGCGCGGAGGTGGACATCCTGATGTCCACCTCCGGTCACACCCGGGAGGAGGTCGCCGCCGCCCAGGCGCGGATGGACGAGTACTTCACCGCCCTGGTCGACGGCAAGCGGCGCGCCGCCGAGGCCGGCACCCCGGCCGACGACCTGCTCACCAGGCTGGCGCTGCGTCCGGACGACGACCCCGACCAGCGGCTGTCCGACCGGGAGGTGGTCTCCCTCGGCTCGGGCATGCTGATGGCCGGCTACGAGACGACCGGCAACTCCTTCGGCATGTGCGTGCTGCTCCTGCTGCGCCACCCCGAGCTGGTGAAGCGCCTGCGCGCTGAGCCCGCGCGGATCCCGGCGGCGGTCGAGGAGATGCTGCGCTTCAGCTCCCTCAACAACACCGGCGGGGCGCCGCACCTGGTGACCGAGGACACCGTGCTGGGCGGCTGCCCGGTGGCGGCCGGGCGGATCGTGGTGCCGCTCACCGACACCGCCAACCGCGACCCGGCCGTCTTCACCGACCCGGACGCCTTCGACCCGGACCGTGCGGACGTGGGCTCCCACCTCGCCTTCGGCTACGGCCGTCATCTGTGCCTGGGTGCCGAACTCGCCCGGGCCGAACTGCAGATCGGCGTCAACGCGCTGCTGCGCCGCTTCGAGGTGCTGGAACTCGCTGTCGCCGAGGACGAGTTGGACTGGCGGCGGACGATGTTCATCAACGGCGTCTGGCAGTTGCCGGTCCGCTGGACGGCGGCCGGTGCCGCGGCGCTCCCCGCCGCGGAGGGGCGGCGGGCGTGAGCCACCCGGCCGCCCGGCCCGCCGCGACGGGGCCGGAGGCGGCCACCGTTCCGGAGGCACCGGCCTCCACCACGGCGGCCGCCGACCCGGGCCCGTTCGCCGTCCGCCTCGGCGCCTTCCTGCGCGGCAGCTTCCCGCTGCCCCTGTCGCTGGTGTTCGCCGGGGTGTGGGCGGTGGGCGCCACCGGGCTGTTCGCCGCCGCCGACGCGCGGGTCGGGCACTGGCGGCCGGGCTGGGGCACGGTGGGCGCCGCACTGACCGTGCTGGTCGACCTGCTCCTCCTGCGGGCCGCCGACGACCTGCGAGACCTGCCGTACGACCGGCGCCACAACCCGTCCCGCCCGCTGGCGCGCGGCGCCGTACTGCCGCGCGACCTGTACCTCCTGTCCGGCGCCGGGGCCGCGTTCCTGCTCCTCCTGAACGCCGGCAACCGGGCCGCCCTGCTGCTGATCGCCGCCCAACTCGTCTACACCACACTGTTGGTGGGGGCCGAGCTGCGACTGGGGTGGCCGCGCGGCGATGCCGTCGTCACTGGCGTCCTGCTGAGCTCCCCGGTCCAGGTGCTGCTCAACCTCTACCTGTACGCGGTGTTCCTGCACGACACCGGGCTGGACGGCGACACGGTCGCGCGGGCCGGGAAGCACGTGCTGCCGCTGCTGGCGGTGATCATGCTGGCCGCCACCCACCACGAACTGGTCCGCAAGGTGGTCCGCGAGCCGGGCGCGCACGAACGCACCTATGTCCGGGTCTTCGGCCTGCGCAGGACCGTCGCGCTCGCGCTCGGCTCCGCCGCCGCGTCCGCCGCGGTGTCGCTGGCGGTGCTGCGGCCGTGGGAGGGCGGACCGGCCGGGTGGGGCTGGCTGGCGCTGCTGCCGGTCGCCGTCGCCGCCCTCGCCGCCCGCCGCTTCAGCCGGACCGGGGCGGCCCGCTGGCCCGTCGGGGCCGTGGTCGGCTACCTGCCGGCCGTGTTCCTCTGCCATCTGCTGATCGGCCTGGGGGGCACTGCGTGAGGACGGAGAACCTGTACATCGCCGGCCTGGCCTCCGAGGTGCCCCGGCGGTGGCCGATCACCGAGGCGGTCGCGGCCGGCCGGCCCGGTGCGGCGGAGGCGCTCGCCGCGGGCTGGACCGGCATCGCGATCGCCGACGACACACCCGCCCCCGAACTGGCCGCGGAGGCGGGCCGGCTGGCCCTCAAGCGGTCCGGCCTGGCGGCCGAGGACGTGTGCCTGGTCCTGCACGGCGGCACCTACCACCAGGGCCCGGAGGGCTGGTACGCCGTCAACTACGTGCAGGACCAGGTCCTCGGCACGGCGGCGCCGGCGATCGGCCTGGACCAGGGCTGCACGGCGATGCTGGACGGCGCCCGCCTCGCGTACGGCTACCTCACCCACGCCCTGGAGGGGTCGGCCGTCCTGGTGACGGCGGCCGACAACTTCGGCACCCCGGCGGGCGACCGGTTCACCTACGCGGACGGCTGGGCCACCGGACGCGGATCGGTCCTGGGTGACGCCGGCTGCGCGGTCCTCCTGTCGGCGACCCCGGGTCCGCTGCGGATCCGCTCGCTCGTCCACTCCTCGATCTCCGCCTGGGAGAGGCTGTACCGGGGCGACGAGCAGATGTTCCCACCGGCCGCGACCGGCGGCACCCGGATGCCGCTGGGCCGCCGGATGGCCGACTACGCCGACAGCTTCCCGGACCGGGACCTGCGCCAGAGCATGGCCCGGCAGCTGATGGAGACCCGCACCGCCCTGGCCCGCCGGGCGATCGAGGAGGCGGGCCTCACCTCGGCCGACATCACCCGGGTCACCCATGTGTTCACCGGCAACCCCCGGTACCTGGAGGGCCTGCTGCGCCCGCTGGGCATCGAACCCGCGCGCGGCATGCTCGACCTGGGCCGCACCCTGGGGCACGTCGCGGCGTGCGACCAGTTCCTCTCCCTGGACCACCTGGTGGAGAGCGGCGAGATCGGCCCCGGTGACCACGTCCTGCTCACCGGCAACGGCGCCGGGATCTCCCTGGCGAGCGCCGTGGTCGAGGTCCTGGAGCGCCCCGGCTGGTGACGGCGCCGGAGTGCCGTGCCCTGCCGTGCTCTGCCGTGCCCTGCCCCGCCCCGGCGGCAGCCGGGCCGGGGCACTCCGCTCAGCGGGTGGGGCCTCCCCGCCGGGTCACGTGAGTCACCGGCGTCACAGTGCGGCGGTGACGGCGGCCTCGGCATGGATGCGGGTGGTGGGGAAGACCGGGACCGCGCTGTCGCCGGGCCCCACCAGGAGCTCGATCTCGGTGCAGCCGAGGATCACGCCCTCCGCGCCCTCCGCGACCAGCTCGGCGATCACCCGGCGGTACTCCGCCCGGGAGTCCTCACGGACCACCCCGAGGCACAGCTCCTCGTAGATCACCCGGTGCACCAGGGCCCGGCCCGCCCGGTCGGGGACGAGGACGTCCAGACCGTGGGAGGCCAGCCGGTCCCGGTAGAAGTCCTGTTCCATGGTGAAGGCGGTGCCGAGCAGTCCGACCCGGGTCACCCCGGCGGCCAGGACCGCCGCGGCCGTCGCGTCCGCGAGGTGCAGCAGCGGGACGGACACCGCGTCGGCCACCTGGTCGGCGACCTTGTGCATGGTGTTGGTGCAGATCAGCAGCAGCTCGGCGCCCGCCGCCTCGACCGCGCGGGCGGCATCGGCGAGCAGTCGGCCCGCCGCCTCCCACTCCCCGGCGGCCTGGAGCCGCTCGACCTCGGCGAAGTCCACCGAGTAGAGCACACACTTGGCGGAGTGCAGGCCGCCCAGCCGGTCCCGGGTGAGTTCGTTGAGGAGGCGGTAGTAGGTCGCGGTGGATTCCCAGCTCATACCGCCCAGCAGGCCTATGGTCTTCATCGCGCCACTCTGCCACGGTCGTCGAGGAGGCGGTGAACCGGATCGTGGGCGGACGGTCGACGTCCATGACCGGAAAGGAAGCATTGTCACCCTATTCACCCATGGGAGTGATTTATGTCGTTTCATGTATCCGACGGTGATTATGATCCACTTTCTGTGACTGAGCGTCAGAACTTCTCGAACACCGACCATGCGGGCCATGGCACGGCCGGCGGGACCACCCAGGTGGTCGTCCTCGGCGCGGGCCCGGCGGGCCTGGTCCTCGCCAATCTGCTGCACCGGGCCGGCATCGACTGCGTCGTCCTGGAACGCGCCGACCGGGCCCGCTTACACAGCCGGGCCAGGGCCGGCTTCCTCGCCGAGAACACCGTCCGGACCCTGGACCGGCACGGCCTCGCCGAGGGCCTGCGCCGCCACGGCCGGCCCCACGCCACCTGCGAGTTCCGCACCGACGACGGCAGCTTCCGCCTCGACTACGCCCGGCTCGGCCGCGGCGAGCGCCACACCGTCTACCCGCAGCAGTACCTCGTCGCCGACCTGCTCACCGCCTTCCTGGACGCCGGCGGGCAGATCCGGTTCGGCACCGAGGCGCTGCGGGTGCTGGACGCCGACGGCGACCGCCCGACCGTCGAGGCGCGCGGGCCCGACGGGGAACCCCTCCGCTGGCGGGCCCGGTACGTCGCCGGCTGCGACGGCCGGCACGGCGCCGCCCGCCGCTCGCTGCCGCCCGGCACGGTCGTCCACCGCCACGACCACGGCCTGTCCTGGCTGGGCCTGCTGGTCGCGGCACCGCCCAGCCTGGACGCGGTCGGCTACGCGGTGCACGAGCGCGGCTTCGCCGGGCACATGGCCCGCACCTCCGACATCACCCGCTACTACCTCCAGTGCGAGCGCGGCACCGTGCCCGAGGACTGGGACGAGGACCGCGTCTGGCACGAACTCGACCTGCGGATGCGCGCCGCGGAACACGGCTCGCTGCACCGGGGGAGCGTCGTCTCGCGCACCGTCGTCGACCTGGAGAGCGACGTCGTCGAACCGCTGCGCCACGGCGCCCTGCTGCTCGCGGGCGACGCCGCGAGCATGCCCACCCCCTCGGCGGCCAAGGGCGCCAACCTCGCGGTGCTGGAGGCGGAGCTGCTCGCCGCCGCCCTCGTCGACGAACTCGCCCACGGCGACGGCCGCGCCCTGGCCGACTACTCCCGGCGCTGCCTGGAACACATCTGGCGCGCCATGGAGTTCTCGCACTGGATGGTCCGGCTGCTGCACGCGGCGCCCACCCCGCAGGGTGTCCCGTCGGGCTTCGACGCGGGACTCCGCCGCGCCCGGCTGGAGGCGCTGCGCACCTCGCGCGCCCAGCAGGACTGGTTCGCCGAGAACTACGTCGGCCTGTGAGCGACACCCCTCCCCGGGCCCAGCACCTCCCCGAGCCCCGACGGCTCCCCGATTCCCGACCGCTCTCCGAGCCCCGACCGCTCACCGATACCCGTCGGCCCATCGAGCAGCACCGGCCGCCGGCGCACCGCACCGAGGACATCCCTGCCATGACCACTCCCGCCATGACCGCCACTCCTGCGCCCGCCACTGTCGCGCCCGACGGCGCCGACGACAGCGCCGACGACAGCACCCGCCTGCGCGTGGCCGCCGACTTCGTCCGCCGCCACGACACCGCCACCCTCCTGCCGCTCCTCCTCCCCGGCCTCGACGGCACACAACTCCACTCCCTCACCCGTCACTTGTCGTTCGCGCACGCCGCCCTGCTGGTGTTCCCGCCCGACCCGGCGACCCTGCGCGCCGACCTCGCCGCCTGCGGCCTGACCGCCGACACCCCGCCGCTCCCCAGTTCCGTCGTCCGCGACCGGCTCGCCGCCCGCCACCGCCGCGACGCCGCCGGACTGGACGTGTCGATCCTGCGCCCCGAGGTGCGGGCGGCGGACGGCACCTGCCGCGCGGTCGAGGTGTTCGCGCTGACCGTCGCACCGGGCTCGGACCTGGGGCCCGTCGCCGAGCACGAGCGGGCCCACCAGCACGAGGCACACCTCGCCTTCGAGGTCCTGCGCCCGGAACCGCTGCTCCTGCGCGGACTGTGCGCCCTGCTCGCCGACCAGGGCGCCGCCCCCGACGGCGGCGGCTACAACCCGCACGAGAACGGCACCGTCCTCTACTTCACCGCGCCCGCCTCCTCCCTGGCCGGGTACCGGCGGGTGGAGCTGTACGCGCCGGGTGACCACCGCGACGTCCTGGCCGGTCACCTGGCCGGTAACCTGACCGGCTACCTGGCCGAGCGCCCCGCCCCCCGTCCGTCCGCTGGCACGCCCGCCGACCAGCCTGCCGAAACGCTCCTGCGCCTGCTGACGGGGGCCTGGGCCACCCAGGCCCTGGCGGCCTGCGCCCGGCTGCGCCTGGCCGACGCCGTCCCGCCGGGGGAGCCGATCGACCGGGCCGCACTGGCCCGCCGCACCGGCACCCACCCCCGCGCCCTGGCCACCCTGCTGCGCTACCTCGCCATGCTCGGCGTGGTGACGGAGGAGGGGGAGCGCGTCCGCCTCACCGAGGTCGGCGCCCTGCTCCGCGAGGACGCCCCGGCCTCGATGCGGCCGCTCGCCCTGATGTACGGCGGGCCGTTCTACCGCTCCTTCGGCGCCCTCGACCACACCGTGCGCACCGGCGAGACCGCCTTCGACCACCTGTACGGCGAGAACCACTTCGACCACTTCGCCCGCGACCCCGAACTCGCCGACCTGTTCGACCGCTCGATGGCCGCCAGCACCCGGATGTTCGACCCCGTCCCCGCCCACCCGGCGCTCGCCGCCGCCGCAGCGCGGCCGGAGGGCGGCACCGTCGTCGACGTCGCGGGCGGCAACGGCGAACTCCTCGCCCGGGTCCTCACCGCCCACCCCGGGCTGCGCGGCGTCCTCCTGGAGCGCCCGCACGCCGTCGAGGCCGCCCGCCGGACCATGGCGGAGGCGGGCTGCGCCGACCGCTGCACCTACCGGGCCGGCGACTTCGCCGACGTCCCCGCCGGGGGCGACGTCTACCTGCTCTCCCGGGTGCTGCACGACTGGGACGACGACCGCTGCCGCGCCATCCTGCGCCACTGCGAGCGCGCGATGCCCGCGCACGCGGACCTGCTCATCGTAGAACGCCTGTTGCCCGCCGACGGATCCGCCTCCCTGGCGACCGCCTGGGACGTCCACATGATGTGCAACGTCGGCGGCCGCGAGCGCCGCGCCGACCACTACGCGGACCTCCTCGCCGCCGCCGGCCTCGACCTCCTCGCCCACACCCCCCTCCCGCTCGACGCAGCCCTCCTCCACGCCCGCAGGCCCACCCGCCCGTAACACCCTCGGGACGTCGGGCGACGTCGGGCGACGTCGGGCAGACGGGCGCCGGCCCGCACCACGCGGTGCAGGCCGGCGTCCGCCCGAACGGGCGTCGGGGGCGGAAAGGCGTTCCCGCCGGTGGCGGCGACGATGTGCGGCGTGATCCTGCCACGGGCGGGTCCGTCCGCCGAAGGGGTCCGTCCCGGCGTTCGCGGCGGCGGAAGGGTTCGCCCGCGAAAGACGCTAGTCTGTCCGCCGCACCATTCATCTGATCATGCATTACACGGGGGTTCCTTCGTCATGCCCGTTTCCAGGAGACTGCTCGCCACGGCTCTGGTCGCGACCGCCACGCTCGGTCTGGCCGCCTGCGGTCCGGACAACTCGCCCGACCAGAGCGCCAAGGGCACCGCCGCGCCGACCGCCGCCGCCACCGCGCCCGCCAGTGCGCCCGCGACCGCGCCCGCGACCAAGGGCGCCGCGCCGACCGCCGCGCCCGCCGGGTCCGCCGCGTCCACCGCGCCCGCCTCCGACGAGCCGGAGGGCTTCTGCACCCACGTGCCGCTGCCCGCCGGCCAGAAGTGGATCTACCCGGTGAAGGGGACCAGCACCACCACCCTCACCTACCGGGACACCAAGGACGCCTGCGGCGTCAACGACGTGTCCTTCGAACCGGTCGGCGCCGACCGGACGGCGGCCTTCGCACCCACCGCCAAGGGGCACCTCAGCTCGGTGATGGCGGCCCCGAAGGACGTCGACCTGGCCGGTGTCGTCAAGCACATCAACGAGTGCCTCACCTCCCCGCACAGCGAGAAGGGCTCCTACCCCTGCTCGGCGGGCGACTACAAGGTGGCCGTCGACGCCTCCGGCAAGGTCACCGAGCTCTGGGAGCGCGCCCACTCCTGACGGGTGGCCAGCCGGGAACGACGAATGGGGAACCTCTTGACCGGACCGACCGCACGGGTCGCATCGGCGGTCCTGGCGCTGCTCGCCCTCACGGCGGGCTGCGCCTCGTCACCGACCTCGTCATCGCCCCCGGCCGCGCCCGCGCCCCCGGCTCCGTCCCCGGCCGCGAGCACGTCGGCCGGGGACGACCAGGCCGCCCCGGCACCAGGGGCGGCCTGGCGCCCGAGCGCCGCCCTGTCCGGGGAACGGCTCGCCGCCGCCCTGCTGCCCGACGCCGACCTGCCGCCGGGCAGCACCGCCGAGGCCCCTGCCGTCGCGTCGACGGCCACCGCCCTGGACCCGAAGGCCGAGGCGGCCGCCCAGCAGCACCCCGAGTGCGCGCCGGTGCTCCGCGCAATGTTCGAGCGACCGGCCGAGTCCGTCCGCCGCTGGTACGTCACCGGGAACAACGTGCTCGCCAACCGGACCCAGATCGACGTGGCCGGGCTCGCCGACGGACGGTCCCGGGAACGTTTCGAGGCGCTGCGGGCGGCGGTGACCGGGGGCGGCTGCACCGGCCTCCGGCTCGACAACGGCAACGGTGGCGTGCAGCTGACGGTCGAACCGGTCCCGTGGCCGGGGCTCGACGTGCCGGCCGTCGGCTTCCGGGTGCGGACCCCCACCGGGGCGGTCACCTCGCCGGGCGGACTCACCCGGGTGTACCTCTGGGCGGCCGTGGGCGACAACCGGGTGCTGTTCCTGACCGCCGACGACACCGCTCACGCCCCTGCCCTGCGCCCGGAGTTGGTCACGCCGCAGCTTCAGCGCCTGCTCGCCGCGGCGGACTGACCCCGGCGGCCGGGGCCGCCGTGCCCCGGCCGCCCGGGCGAGCGATTCGTTCAAGACGTGGCACTGATGCCCGGTCAAGACTGCTGCCCATGACCGAACGCAGTTTCACTCCCGCCGCCGGACGCTTCGCGCCGGTCCGCCTCTACGACCCGGTGGTCGCCCTCACCCGGGAGCGGCTGTGGCGCAGCCTGGTCGCCATGCACGTCGCGCCCCAGCCGGAGGACGTGGTCGTCGACGTCGGCTGCGGCACCGGCTCGCTGGCGGTGCTGCTGAGCCGGGTCGAACCGCGCGCCACCGTCATCGGCGTCGACCCCGACCCGGAGGCGCTGGCCGTGGCCCGGCGCAAGGCCGCCGCCGCGGGTGCCGTCCCGGGCGGCGCCCCGGAATGGCGGCTCAGCATGGGCGACGACGTGGCCGCGATCGTGGGCGCGGGGACGGCCGACACCGTCGTGTCCAGCCTCGTCCTGCACCAGTGCCCCATGCCGATGAAGCGCGCCGTACTGGCCGCGATGCACGAGACGCTGCGCCCCGGCGGCAAGTTGGTGATCGCCGACTACGGCAAGCAGCGCACGGCCGCGATGCGGCTGGCGTTCCGGTTCGTGCAACTGGCCGACGGCAGGGCGGACACCCAGCCCAATGCCGACGGCGTCCTGCCCCGGCTGATCGCGGAGGCGGGCTTCGAGAATGTGCGGGAGAGCGAGACCGTCGCGACGCTGACCGGCTCCCTGTCGCTCTACGTGGCCAGTCGGCCCTGACCGCCAACGGGGCGCGGGGCCGGGTGCGGGGCCGGGCGCGGGGCCGTACGCAGGGCCGGGAGCACCGCGGCGGGCGTCAGCCCCGTCATCTCCCGCATCCGGCGGCCGAAGTGCGCCTGGTCCGCGAAGCCGCCGAGGAGGGCGGCCTCGGCCGGGGTGCTGCCCGCGCGCAGCGCGTCGGCCGCGCGGGCCAGCCGCCGCCAGATCCGCCACCGTGCCAGCGGCAGGCCCAACTGCTCCTGCGCCAGCGCCCGCAGGCGCTGCGGGGAGAGCCCGACCTGTGCGGCCAGACCGGCCAGCGGGAGGGTGTCGTCGTCGCCGGCGGCCTCCATCGCCGCGCGCAGCCGGGGGTCGACCCGGGCCGAGGGCAGCGCCCCGGCGGGGCGGACCTGTTCCTCCCGCAGGCCGCGCCACTGCGGCGCCACCGTGATGCCCCGGCCGCCGGGGGTCCGCAGCCGGTCGGCGAACGCGCAGTGCGGGTCGATGAAGTAGGTCACCAGCTCCCGGACCGGCGCCATCCGGTGGCGCACCATCGGTGCCACCACCAGCGCGGCACCGCGGTGCCGCACCCCGTCCCCGTCGGTGGCCGTCACCGTGGGCACGGGGTCGGCCGTGCCGGGCGCGAAGGCGACCTGGAAGGCCGCATGCCGGTGGGCGTGACTGTCCGCGAGCGGTCCCCGGTACAGCGCGTACCCCGCCCCGACGACCAACCGGGGCCCCGTCCCCTCGCCGTTCTCCACCCGGCCGATCCTGCCAGAGCCGGTCCGGCCGCGACACCGTCTCACGGCCGGTGGGGGACACCGACGCCCCGTGGCGAAGGGCTCGCTCCCCGTCCGGGCCGGGCCGGGTCGCGCCCCGTCCGCGCGGGCGGGCGTGCCGTCCGCCCGGCGTCGGTCGGCCTCGGCGGCCGGCCCCACCTCCGAATTCCCGTCGGAGAGTCATCGATCTCCACGTAGAGTGCGGTCGCGAGGGACTTGGCAGTTGTCGTCACGAACGAACCCACGAGGGCCCTCGCTCCATGCGCCCGAAGACTTCGGACCTGCTCGTCCGGCGCCGTTCCACGGACGGCCCGGCGGTACCGGAAGGATCCCGTGAACGCGACCGAACTGACAGCGAAGGCAGCCTCGATCGCGGCCGCCATGGCCACCGCCGACGCGTCCCCCGGAATCCAG
This sequence comes from Streptomyces sp. XY431, assembly GCF_001279805.1. NCBI lineage: Bacteria > Bacillati > Actinomycetota > Actinomycetes > Kitasatosporales > Streptomycetaceae > Streptomyces > Streptomyces sp. XY431. The sequence goes on along the minus strand of NZ_LGDO01000020.1, from coordinate 6,931 downwards.
CCGGCCCAGACCCGCTACCGGGCCTCACTCGTCTCCGGCTGGGACATCCCGGCCGGAGCGTCGGTCCTGGAGGTCGGCTGCGGACAGGGCGACACCACGGCCGTCCTCGCCGAGGCCGTCGGACCGCGGGGCCGGGTGGTCGCCGTCGACATCGCCGATCCCTCGTACGGTGCCCCGGTCACCCTGGGGCAGTCGGCGGAACACCTCAAGGCGACGCCGCTGGGCGCCCGCATCGATTTCCGCTTCGGCCTGGACGTCCTCGACGAGGCGGTCGCCTTTCCCGACGGCGGGTTCGACCACGTGGTGCTGGCGCACTGCTCCTGGTACTTCGGCTCCCTGGACCAGCTCGCGGCCACCCTGGCCCGGGTCCGCCGCTGGGCGCGGAACCTGTGCTTCGCCGAGTGGGACCTCGAACCCCGCTCTGCCGAACAACTTCCCCACCTGCTCGCCGTCCTGGTCCAAGGCCAGATCGAGGCGGGCGGCTCGCGGGGCGAGGGCAACGTGCGCACGCCGTTCTCGCGCGAGAGCCTGCTGCGGACCCTCGCGGCGACAGGCTGGAACCCCGCCCCGGCGCGAGCCGTCGACACGACCGACCTCCAGGACGGCGACTGGGAGGTGGACGCCTGCACGGCACTGCTCGACGACGCGCAGCGGATGACCCGGCTTCCGCGGACCGTGAGGGAGCTGGTGCTGAGCCAGGGCGACGTGCTCCGGTCCCTGGCGAAGCAGCACGGCAACACGCCGCTGCCGGCCTACTCGCTGACCGCCTGCTGACCGCTCGCCGACCGCTGGCCGACCGCCCGGCCGAGCGGTCGCCGCAGCGGCGGGCCGCTGCCGCGGCGTCGGTGCAGAGCCCGGCGGTCAGGTCGGCGGTCAGATCGGCGGTCAGGTCGTCCTCGTCGTATCCCCAGATCGGCCAGGACGGCCCGGACAACGGCTGGCGCGAGCCCGAGGACCTGCTCGTCCGGGGGCGCCCGCCCGGACCGCGCCCGCGCCGGCCGCCACCACCAGGACCACCGCCAGGCACTGGGCCGCCGACAGTTCCTGCCCCAGTACCAGGAATCCGGCCAGCGCCCCGACCGCCGGGGCCAGCCCGGTCAGGACGGCGAAGGCCGGTGCGGACAGGCGGCGCAGTGCCAGCAGCTCCAGCGAGTACGGCAGCCCCGAGGACAGCAGCGCCACCGCCAGCCCGAGCCCCAGCACCCCGGGTTCCAGCAGGGTGGCGCCGGCCGAGCCGATCCCCAGCGGCAGGCTCATCAGCGCGGCCACCGTCATCGCCACCGCGAGCCCGTCCAACCGGGGGAAGCGCCGCCCCGCCCGGGCGCCGAGCAGGATGTAGGCGGCGCACATCGCGCCCGCGCCGAGCGCGAACCCCGCACCGGCCGGGTCGAGCCGGTCGAAGCCGTCCCGCCCGAGCAGCAGCACGCCCGCGAACGCCAGCCCCGCCCACAGCAGGCCGGCCGCCCGCCGGGCGGCGACGACCGACATCAGCAGCGGCCCGATCACTTCCAGGGCCACCGCCGGGCCGAGCGGGATCCGGTCGATCGCCTGGTAGAAGAGGATGTTCATCCCGCCGAGCGCGACTCCGTAGGCGCCCGCGACGGCCCAGTCCCTCCGGCCGTACCCGCGCAGCCGGGGCCGGCAGACGGCGAGCAGCAGGACGGCCGTGATCGTCACCCGCAGCGCGACCGTGCCCAGGGCGCCGGCCCGGGGGAACAGCAGGGCGGCGACGGCGGAGCCGAACTGCACCGAGAGGGTGCTCGCCAGCACCATGCCGACACCGGCGGCACTGCCCGCCCGGGCGGGCGCGGCCACCGTCCGGAAGGGCCTGCCGGTCTGCCGGAGGCCCGCCGCGAATTTCGGCGGTGCTCCCACCGCCGTGATCCCTGAAGTCGTGTTCGTCGTGCTCGTCATGCCCTCCACGCTAGGAATTCGCCCCCGGTGCGTGAAATGCCGATCCGACGGCGGTTATGCTCCCCAGGCATGACCATCGAGCTGCGCCACCTGCGCGCCTTCCTCGCCATCGCCGAGGAAGGGACGATCACCCGTGCCGCGCTCCGCCTGCACATCGGCCAGCCCGCCCTGTCCCGCACCCTGCGCCAGTTGGAGAACCACCTGGGCACCCGCCTGGTCGACCGCTCCACCCACCACCTGGAACTGACCGCCGCCGGCCGGGCCTTCCGCGACCGGGCCGCCGCCGCCCTCGCCGCCGTCGACGTCGCCCTCGACCCCCGCGCGCTGACCGTCCTCCCGCTGCGCCTCGGCCACCCCTGGCCGGCCCTCGGCGAGTACACCGTGCCCCTGCTGCGCCGCTGGGACCGGGAACACCCGGGCCAGCCGCTCGAACTGCGCCGGATCGACGACCGCACCGCCGGCCTCGCCCGGGGCCGGTCCGATGTCGCCCTGCTGCGGGGCGAGGTCACCGAACCCGGGCTGGTCACCGAACTGCTGCTGGAGGAGGAGCGGGTGGCGGCCGTCCCCGCGGACAGCGAGCTCGCCGGGCGGGCCACCCTCACCCTCGCGGACCTCGCCGCCCGGCCGGTCGCGCTGAACACGGTCGCCGGCACCACCACCCTCGACCTCTGGCCGGCCGGGGCCAGGCCCCCGGCGACGATCGAGGTCGACAACACCGACGAGTGGCTCACCGTCATCGCCGGGGGCCGCGCCGTCGGCGTCTCGACCGCGGCGACCCCCCGGCTGCACAGCCACCCGATGATCGCCTACCGGCCGCTCACCGACGCCCCGCCGGTGCCGCTGTTCCTCGCCCGGCGCGCCGACACCCCGCCGCACCCGGCGGTCCCGGCCCTGGTCCGCCTGATCCGCGAGCTGCTGTCCGGCACCTGACCGGGGCCGGGGCGCGCCCCCCGTCGGCGCCCACTTCCGCCCCCGTCGGCCCGCGCCGCCGGACGGGTGGATTGCGGACGCCCGGGCGCGCGGCGGGAGCGGGCGCCGGACGGGGCGTCGAATACTCGCGCCGTGAGGCGGACGGCGGCGCCGCCGGATGCGGGCCGCGCCGCCCGGACGAGGGAGGATCCCGATGCATCGTCACGGCGCACCCCGGCGGACCGCCGCCGGGCCCGGCCGGACCACGCCCCGCCCGCTGCCGCGCGGCACCGGGCCCCTGCTGGCGGCCGGTCTGCTGCTGGGCGGCCCGCTGCTCGGCGGCTGCACCTCGGCCTCCGGCGGCGATCCCGAACCCGCCCCCACGAGCCCCGCCTCCACGAGCCCCGCCTCCCCGTCCTCCGGCGGCGCTTCGACCACCGCGGCGTCCGCCCCGGCCACCGCGCCGCCGCGGCAGCCCCCGGCCGAGCTGACCGAGGACCAGGTGAACGCCGCCGTGGCCCGGATCGACGGCTACGCGCAGAACGCCCTGGCGAAGACCGGGGTACCGGGGCTGGCCCTCGCCGTCGTGTACAAGGACAAGGTGATCCACGCCAAGGGCCTGGGCGTCCGCCAGCTCGGCAAGCCGGAGACGGTGGACCAGGACACGGTGTTCCAGCTCGCCTCGTTGTCCAAGCCGATCTCCTCGACCGTGGTCGCCGGGGTGGTCGGCCAGAAGGCGGTCAAGTGGGACGACCCGGTCACCGCCCACGATCCCGGCTTCGCCCTGGCCGACCCCTGGGTGAGCAGCCATGTGACGATCGCCGACCTGTTCGCCCACCGCAGCGGTCTGCCGGACCACGCCGGCGACCTGCTGGAGGACCTCGGCTACCAGCGCGACTACATCCTGCAGCACCTCCGGGAACACCAGCTGGCGCCGTTCCGCGCGAGCTACGCCTACACCAACTACGGCCTGACCGAGGCCGCCGTGGCCGTCGCCAAGGCCAAGGGCGCGGCCTGGGAGGACCTCGCGGCGGACGTGCTCTACAAGCCGCTGGGGATGAACTCCACCAGCTCCCTGCGCTCCGCCTACGACAGCGCGGCGAACAAGGCGACCCCGCACGTGCGCGACGCCGCCGGCTGGCAGGTCAGCACCACCGAGAACCCCGACCCGCAGGCCCCGGCCGGCGGGGTGAGCTCCAGTGTGCGGGACCTCGGCCGGTGGATGCGGCTGCAGCTCGCCGACGGCACCTTCGAGGGCAAGCAGATCGTCGACCCGGCGGGACTGAACGAGACCCGGCTGCCGCAGACCGTCTCCAGCCCGACCACCGAGCCCGCCGGCCGGACCGGCTTCTACGGCCTGGGCTGGAACGTCAGCTACGACGCCGAGGGCCGGCTGCGGCTGAACCACTCCGGCGCCTTCTCGCTGGGCGCGGCGACGGTGGTGACCCTGCTGCCGTCCGAGCAGCTGGGAATCGTGGTCCTGACCAACGGCCAGCCCACCGGCGTCCCCGAGGCGGTGGCCGAGGAGTTCTTCGACCTCGCCCAGAACGGCCACGAGACGGTCGACTGGCTGGGCTTCATGGGCAAGGTGGTGCCCGCCGCCGCCCAGAGCCAGGCCTCGCCGACCGACTACGCCTCCCCACCGGCCGGAGCGGCCCCGGCGAAGCCGGACAGCGCCTACCTCGGCACGTACGGCAACGACTACTTCGGTCCGATGACGGTGAGCTCCGGGGACGGCGGCGGGCTGGTGATGAGCCTGGGGCCGGACAACCTGCGCTTCCCGCTCCAGCACTACGACGGCGACGTGTTCAGCTTCCGGACCCGGGGCGAGAACGCCGCCGGCCTGTCCGGGGTGACCTTCGCCGTGGGGGCGGACGGGAAGGCCGCCACCGTGGTCGTCGAGCAGTTCGACCACGACGGCCTCGGCACCTTCACCCGGAGCTGAGGCCGCATCACGCCGCCACCCGAGGGAGGCGCCCAACTCGCCGACACACCAAGGGAATCGGGACTCGTGAACCGGTTCCGGGCCGGCGCCGGGCGCGGTACCCTGGCCGCCCCCGCGGCAGGCGCGGGGCGGTAACAGGGTGGCGGGTGGGGCAGTTGTCCTTGCAGGAGCGGTACGTGGCGACCATCGGGTGCCGGGTGAGCGTCCAGACCGATCTCGCCTCGACCACGGTCCGGTGGAGCCTCGGCTCCGGGGCGCCCGGCGGGCCGTCGCGGCCGAAGGAAGGCGACGAGGTGATGCCCTTCACCTGCCACCGCTGCCGGCGCACCATGAGCGTCACGGTGGAGAGCCTGGCCAAGGCCCGGCTGAAGAAGCGCGTCTACCTCGCGGTCGGCTGGCTGCTCCTGCTGTCCCTGCTGGTGACGGTCCCGATGCTGGTCCACCTGGGCGGCCAGACGTCCGACGAGAACGACGACAGCGGGGCGGCCGTGGTCGGCCTGCTCTTCCTGCTGAGTTTCCTGGGCTTCGTCCTCGGCTTCACCTTCGCCGCGCTCGGCCACAAGTACGAGGGTGTCAAGAAGCTCCGCTACATCCGGCCGGACGGCCGGGGGACGGTCTGGGTGAAGGGGCACCGGCTCTTCTGACCGGCCTTCCGATCGGCACCCGGCCGGGCACGCGAGGTTCCTCGCGGCGCGCGGTGTTCCTCGCGCGCCCGGCCGTCGGCGCCGCTAGAAGGCCGAGGTGTAGGCGGTGAAGAAGCGGGACGCGATCGGTGAGCCCGAGCCGTTGAAGCACAGCGGGAACAGGTTCACCGTGCCCGCGCTGCGGTTCCAGGGAGTGGCCAGCCCGCAGTAGTCCGGGCCGGGGCCGAAGGCCGTGACCTGGGCGGTGTCCGAGGGCACCGCGACGTTCGGCAGGTTGACGGTGTAGGGCACCGAACCGGTGAGGGTGTTGGTGGCCCCGGAGGAGTTGTAGTTGGCGCCCGGAGGGAGACCGCCGTTGAACCAGAGGTAGCCGAAGGAGTTGGGCGGGAACGCCGGGCCGTGCACGGCCCGCTTCTCCGCGTAGCTCAGCGTCCAGCGGGTGTTGTACGGCGCGTTGGCCGCGTTGAAGCAGGCGACCACGACGGTCTGGCCGGTGGCCGAGGGCGACCAGTCGGCGACCTTGCAGCGGGCGCCGGCCGTCGCGTCCACGGCGGTGACCTCGAGGTTGCCGACCGGGGTGGCCTGGCCCAGGCCGGGCAGCCAGACCTTCCAGATGCCGGTGCCGCCGGGGCCCACCGTGTTGGTGCCGCCGGCCGAGTTGTACTGGGTGACCACCGACCCGGTGGGGTTGGCGAACACGTAGCCGTAGCTGCCGGCGGGCGGGGACGGCACGCCGCTGCTGGTGGTGTAGAGGACGGTGAACCGGGTGTCCTCGGGCGCGCCGCCCGGGCGGTAGCAGCCCACCGCGACGTCCTGGCCGGTGCCGACCGTGCCCCAGCCCCGGACCTGGCACCAGCTGCCGGTGCGGCCGACGGCCGTCACGTGCGCGATGCCGCCGGGCCCGGCGATCAGCGGGAAGTGCACCACGTAGGACCCGGTGCCGACCTGGTCCACCTTGACCGGGTTGGTGGCCGGAGTGGGCCAACTGCCCCACTGGCGGCTGGGGTCGGGGACGTACCCCAGGGGCGGGGCCGGGTTGTCGAGGTAGGCGAAGCCCCAGCGGTCGGGCACCGCGGCACGGGCCGGGCCGGCTGCCGGGAGGCTGACGCCCACCAGGGCCGCCAGGACGGCGAGGACAAGGAGCAGGGCGCGGACGGCGCGGGCGGCGCCGACGGGTCTGACCGGTGGTGCGAAGGTACCGGCGTGCATGGGCATACCCCTTGGACGGTGAGGAATCACGGGTGGCCTGCGCGGTGCTGCCCGCACTGCTGCTCCGCCCTGGCCCCTCGGTGGGGCCGGCGCGCGGCGGCCGACGGGGCGACGGTCCCTCAGGGAGGACCGGTGCGGTCCGGCGTCGGCCGGCAGTGACGGGGTCGGGGGTCAGGCCCGACGGCGCTCACATCGTAGGGGCGTGCCGGGCGGTGGCACAGGCCCCCGGCACGGGCCGCCCGGTCCGCCGTCGGCCGTTCGCACGGCGGCCGTCCAGCACCTCATCCGCCCCCGGCGGCCCGCCCCGCCC
>NZ_LGDO01000019.1:0-29798 GCF_001279805.1 Streptomyces sp. XY431 | reverse complement strand
GTGGCTCATTGTCATGTGCAAATTGGATTAGAAGTTACTTCTGGGTAATGTTGCGGCGTCCGACGGGTGAACCACGAACCGCCCGCCATGCTCTGAAGGAACATCACGTGTCCCGACCCGGCTCCCGCCGTTCCGGTCGCGCGCTGCGCACCGCCCTCGCCGCCGCCGCGGCCACCACCCTGCTCGCCGTCGTCCCCACCGCGCCCGCCCACGCGGCGTCCGGGGCGCCGGCGGCCTCGGAGGCCACCCACCTCGACGCCGTCGAGCGCGTCCTGCGGGAGGTGTCCCCCGGACTGGAGGGCACCGTGTGGCAGCGCACCGAGGGCAACAGCCTGCCCGGCGCCGGGAACGCCGCCGACCCGGCCGACTGGCTGCTCCAGACGCCCGGCTGCTGGGGCGACCCCGCCTGCGCCGACCGGCCCGGCACCCGCGCCCTGCTGGCGAGGATGACCGCCGACGTCGCCGCCGCGACCCGCACCGTCGACATCTCCACCCTCGCGCCGTTCCCCGACGGCGGCTTCGAGGACGCCATCGTCGCCGGCCTGAAGGCCGCCGTCGCGGCCGGCCACCGCCCCGTCGTACGGATCCTGGTCGGCGCCGCGCCGGTCTACCACGCCAATGTGCTGCCCTCCCGCTACCGGGACGAGCTGGTCGCCAAGCTCGGCCCGGCCGCCGCCTCGGTCAGCCTGAACATCGCCTCGATGACGGCCTCGCGCACCGCCTTCTCCTGGAACCACTCCAAGATCCTGGTCGTCGACGGACGCACCGTCATCTCCGGCGGCATCAACGGCTGGAAGAACGACTACCTCGACACCGCCCACCCCGTGTCGGACGTCGACCTCGCGCTGAACGGCCCCGCCGCGACCTCCGCCGCCCGCTACCTGGACACCCTCTGGGAGTGGACCTGCGGGCGCACCGGGGTGTTCGACAACGCGTGGTTCGCCTCCTCGGACGGCGGCGAGTGCCGCCCGTCGATCGAGCGCGAACTCAACCCGCCGGCCGTCGCCACCGGCGGCATCCCGGTGATCGCCGTCGGCGGCCTCGGCGTCGGCATCAAGGACGTCGACACCAAGTCCGCCTACCGGCCCGGGCCGGTGGCGGGCGCGGCGGACGCCAAGTGCAGCATGTTCACCCTGCACGACAACACCAACGCCGACCGCGACTACGAGACGGTCAACCCCGAGGAGAACGCCCTGCGCGCCCTCGTCGGCAGTGCGCGCAAGCACATCGAGATCTCCCAGCAGGACCTCAACGCCACCTGCCCGCCGCTGGCCCGCTACGACGCCCGCCTCTACGACACCCTCGCGGCCAAGCTCGCCGACGGGGTCAAGGTGCGGATCGTGGTCAGCGACCCGGCCAACCGGGGCGCGGTCGGCAGCGGCGGCTACTCGCAGATCAAGTCCCTCGCCGAGATCAGCGACGTGCTCAAGGCCCGGCTGACCGCGCTCACCGGTGACAAGGGGAAGGCCGCCGCCGCGATGTGCGGCAACCTGCAGCTCGCCACCTTCCGCGCCGCGCCCACCGCCACCTGGGCCGACGGCCACCCGTACGCGCTGCACCACAAGCTGGTCGCGGTGGACGACTCGGCCTTCTACATCGGCTCGAAGAACCTCTACCCGGCCTGGCTGCAGGACTTCGGCTACATCGTCGAGGACGGCAACGCCGCCGCCCAGCTGGACCGCGAGCTGCTCGCGCCGGAGTGGAAGTACTCGCAGGCGACGGCGACCGTCGACTGGGCCACCGGGACCTGCCGGGCCTGACCCGGGCCTGACACGTTCCTGACCTGCGCCTGACCCGTTCCTGACCCGCGCGACCGACCGGCCCCGGTGGACCGTCCTCCAGGACGTCCGCCGGGGCCGGCGGTGCGTCAGTCGTCGAGCGCGGAGCGGTTCCGGCGCCGGGCGCGAGCGCGGTTGCCCTCGTGGTCGCGGTTGCGGTCGCGGGCGCGGCAGGGGAGGTGGCGGGCCAGCGCGTCGCCGCAGTTGGCCGCGGCCATCCGGCGCACCAGGTCCGCCAGTCGGGTGACGAGCGGGCGCAGCCGGGCCCGGAGGGCCGCGTCGGCGCGGGTGTCGAGGTGCTCGACGGCGGCGCAGAGCCGGGTGACGAGGTGTGCGGTACCGCGAAGTGCGCGACGGAGGTGGTTCACGCGAGTGCAACCGGCGAGTCACCCGGGCGGTTCCGGCCGGGGGCCGGGTGGCCGATGCCAGCCACCCCTTCGTGCGCCCCGTGCGCCCCGTGCGCGCCCGCGTGAACGGAACGGGCGGGCGCGGAGGCGGGGGCGGACGCGGGGGCGAAAGCCGGTCGAGTGCCGGTCGAGTGTCGGTCAGCCCGTCGGTGCCGACTGCCGCCGCGCCCGCCACCGCTCGACCAGGGCCGCCACGCCGAAGCCCATGGCGGTCCAGGCCGCGGCGACGACCACCTCGACCGCGAACACCCCCACTCCGCTGAAACGGCGGAGGACGCCGGTGGAGTTCAGCCAGATCGCTCCCATCGGGTACAGGCCGAGGGCGCTCATGCCGAGCCGTTCGTCCAGCCCGAAGACCTGCATCAGCGGCGGCAGGCGGAGGGGTGCCTTCGCTGCGCCCGTGTCCGTGCCGGCAGCGGTACCGCTGTCCGGGCCCGCGTCCGCCGGCCCGGTGCTTGGCGCGTCGGTCCCGTCCGGCGTCACGGGGTGGTCGAAGCCCCAGCGGGTCTCGCCGTTGTCGAGCACCAGGACGGCGAAGTGGCCGCCCGTACCGCCGGTCTGGCGGCCGAGCCACCCGGAGGCACCGGCGAGCCGGACGGCCGTCCGGCCGGTGACCTCGGCGTCGGCGAATCGGTCGGCGTAGTCCTGGAAGGCGAGCGAGCCCGGACCCGGGTCCGGTGACGGGTCGGCGGCCTCGGGGTCGAGGCGCAGGCCCGAGCGCGTGGCGACGTCGCTGTCGTCGGAGCCCCCGGTCCGGTAGCTCCAGTCGAAGACGGTGCCGTGGACCCGGACCCGCTGCCAGTCGGTCGGCGGGCGGGTGGCGTCCTCGGGGTCGTCGGAGACGTCAGGATCGTCAGGGCCGGTGCTCGGCGGATCGGCGGTCAGCGGGTACCGCTCGACCCGCAGCCAGCGGGTCGGCAGCAGGGCCCGGCGCCCCACGACACCGATCAGGAGGAGCCACCAGATCACCAGCATGGGAATGAGGACGGCCAGGAAGGCGCGGTTCGCGAACGGGCGGCCGGGGTGGACCAGGGGGAGCAGGGGCTCCGGGAACATCCCGAGACCGGGGTGCTCCAGGTCGCGCAGGATCCGGAGGTTGTCCCCGGCCACGAGGCGGTCCAGCTTGCCGCGCACGTTCTCGACCGCCAGCGACACCTCCGGCTGCCCGGCGGGGTGCACGGCGATCATCGGGCCGTGCTCGCGGGGCCGCCCCGCTGCCTCTGCCGTGGAGAGGGCCACCGTGTTGTCCGTCCACCGGGCCCCGGCGGCGACCAGCGCCGCGTGCCTGGCGATCAGATCCTGTTCGAGCGGCTGGTGCGCGGTGAGGAGGACGACCGGGACCATCCAGATCGCGGGCAGCACCGTCGCCCAGCCGGTGAGGACCGACCGGCGGGAGCGCCGCGCCGTCCGCGCCGCGATCCCGCGCAGTTCGGCGGGTGACGGCCGGGGCCGGGGCGGGGCCGGTTCGGCGGGTTCGAGCGCCGGGGCGAGCCGGGAGGCGAGCAGCCAGCCGAGGCCGAGGAGCACGGTGACGGCGAAGGGCAGCAGCACCTCCCAGCGCGGTGCCGGGTGCCAGGGGACCACCAGAAGCGTGCCCACGGACCAGGCCGAGGCCAGGGCGACCGCGCAACCGGTCCCGAGCGTCCATGCGGTCGAGCGTCGGCCGGTCCCGCCCTTCGGCGGCGGCAGCGCGCTCGGTGGACGGACGTACTCGTGCATGGCACCCCCCCGTGCCGACGACATCGCGGGGATCACGCTAGGGCCTGATCCGGCGCCGGTCCAGGCCGCGCCGCCGGGTGGCCGACCCGGGGGGCGGGCCCTCATGAGGGCCCGCAGCTCACAGCTGGAAGCCGCCGCCCGCGGTCTGGCGGTAGTTGTCGCCCTCCGGCGAGTACGGCTGTGCCGTGCGCTTCCGGTCGCCCAGACCGGCGAACCACAGCAGGGACGACAGTCCCGCGATGATGCGCTTCATCAGTGTTCCCCCTCGATCCCGGGCGCGCCGACGGGACTGGCGCGCCTCACCCCGGATCGTATGTCGGGTCGGACCGCCGACGAACCGTTCCTGAGCGTTTCTTGAGCCTGAGGCTGTCGCTTGCCCGGGTGTGCCGGGCAGGCCCTACCCGCGGCGGTGGCGCAGCAGCGCAGTGGCGATGGCCGTCTGGGTCGGCTCCAGCGCGGTCCGGCCGTCCTCGATGTCCCAGAGGGCGTTCTGCAGCACCCGGGCGAGGGTCCAGCCGGCGGAGCGGGGGCGGTCCAGGCCGAGTGTCTCGGTGAGCAGGTCGAAGCGGCGCAGCACGGTGCGGCCCGCGTCGGCGCCCGCGAGGACGGTGTCCCAGCGCTGGTCGATGGCGGGGAGCAGCTCGAACCCCGGGTCGCCGGAGAGCGGTTCGGGGTCGATGACGAGCCAGGGCTCGCGTTCGCCGGCCAGGACGTTGCCGTCGTGCAGGTCCCAGTGCAGCAGCCGGTCGCCGGGCTCGTCGAGCAGCGGGGCGACCGCCGCCGCGCAGTCCCGCAGCAGTCGGCGTTCGTCCGGGTCGTGCAGGGCCGGGGTCGCGCGGGGTGCTTCCTCCAGCATCGCGGCGGCGATCCGGTCGAGCCGGCGCAGGCCCGGTGGGGCGGGGGTGGCGGTCAGCCGGGCCATCAGTGCGGCGAGCAGCCGCAGCGCGGTGTCGTCGTCGGCCACCGTGCCGAGCGGGCGGGTCGCGTCGAGGCGTTCGAGCAACTGGGTGCCGCTGGCGGGGTGGTGGTCGAGCAGCAGGACGGCGCCTTCGCCGCGCCAGGCCCGCAGTCCGGCCGCCGTACCGGCGGTCTCGGGGCGGACCTGCTGCAGCCGCAGGACGGCGGGGGAGCCGTCCGGCCGGCGGACCGGCAGGACCAGGGAGGCCATGCCGTGGGCGGCGGGACCGTCCGGGCGCAGGCTCCAGCGGTCGAGGAAATCGGCTGCCAGGGCCGGGAGTTCGCGGATCCACCGGCGTTCGGCGGCGCCGTGCGCGCGGTAGGAGGCGGCGAAGGCCTCGGGGACGTCGACCGGGCCGGGTGTGTTCATCGGAACCTCCTCGGCGGGGCCGCGGTGTACCCCGACTCGTCCGTGCCGACTCTCGCACGGACCGGCCGCGCGGTCGAATCGGCGCAGTGGCACCGGATTCGGTCAGCTGACGGTGTCTCGGGCAGACGCTGTGCCGAGACTGGTGGTGGCACCCCGGCCCGGGGGGCCGGTTGCCGGAGCGGGGTTCCACCCGGCTGTCGGAGGGGGTTCTGTCGTTGGCCATCGACTTCGGTGCCTGCTTCACCACTGCGGCCGTCCGTGCCGAGCAGCCCGGCACGGAGTCCGGTGGCGCGGGGAGCGGAGCGGCGGCGGTCGAGATCGAGAACAGCCGCTACCTGCCGTCCCTGGTCTGCCTGGGCGACGACGGGCGGCTGCTCACCGGCCGGGCCGCCGTCCTCGGTGGCGGCCAGGACCTTGACCCGGCCGGTCAGCAGGACGACGACCCGGTCGCGTGAGTTGTCCATGCTGCCTGCCCCCACCCGGTCGGCAACCCGCCCCGACCGGGGCGATTCCGTACGGAACACAGCGCACCGCCCGGCGCGGTGTCAGTCCTGGAACACCGTGCTCCTGCGGTCCGCCCGGGTCCGGGTTCGGTCGCCGACGAAGCACAACCGCAGCCCGTTGCCGGTCAGTTGACGATGCGTCAGGATCTGGGGGAGCGAGGTGCCGGTTTCGGGCCTCGGACCGGAGGGGGTCGGACGGTGGTTTCAGGAATACGCCTGCGCAGGATCTGCGTGGTGCTCGGCGCGGCCGTCGCGCTGTCGATCGGCGCCGGCGGGGCGCTGCCCGCCTCGGCGGCGGTGCCGGAGGGGATCGTGCAGGGCGAGGGCTCGCCCGAGGCCGTTCCCGGCACCTATCTGGTGGTGCTCAAGCCGGCTGCCGCGCAGCGGAGTTCGGTCGCGGACGGGGCGGCGGCGCTGGCCCGCTCGTACGGCGGCACGGTGCGCCGCAGCTACGAGGCGGCGCTGCCCGGCTTCTCGGCCGCGCTGACGCCCCGGCAGGCGCGCCGGCTGGCCGCCGACCCCTCGGTGGCGGTGGTCTCGCAGAACCGCCGGGTGCGGGCCGACGGCGTGCAGACCTCGCCGGACTCCTGGGGGCTGGACCGGGTCGACCAGCGGCGCTTCCCCTACGACGACCGCTACACCTACCCGGACACCGCGGGCGCCGGGGTGACGGCGTACATCATCGACACCGGGGTGCGGATCACCTCGGAGGAGTTCGAGGGGCGGGCCTCGTACGGCTACGACGCGATCGACGGCGACGACGTCGCCGACGACGGCCACGGCCACGGCACCCACGTCGCGGGGACGGTGGCCAGCGCCTCGTTCGGCGTCGCCAAGGCCGCGAAGATCGTCTCGGTCCGGGTGCTGAACGACGACGGCGAGGGCACCACCGAGCAGGTGGTGGCCGGGATCGACTGGGTGACCAGGCACGCCGTCCGCCCGGCGGTGGTCAATATGAGCCTCGGCAGCGACCCGGACCCGGCGCTGGATGCGGCGGTGGCGGGCTCGATCGCCTCGGGTCTGACCTACACCGTCGCGGCCGGCAACCAGAGCGTCGACGCGAACGAGCACTCCCCGGCCCGGGTGCCCAGCGCGATCACCGTCGGGGCGACCGACCGCGACGACACCCAGGCGTACTTCTCCAACTACGGCCCGTTGGTGGACCTCTACGCGCCCGGCGTGTCCATCACGTCGGCCTGGTACGTGAGCGACCTCGGTGGCTTCGGGGTCGAGATGTCGGGCACCTCGATGGCGGCCCCGCACGCGGCGGGGGCCGTCGCGCTCTACCTGTCGTCCCGTCCGGCCGCCACGCCCGCCCAGGTGTCCGCGGCCCTGATCTCGGCGGCGACCGTCGGCTCGCTGCGCGAGCTCGGCCAGGGCTCCCCGGACCGGCTGCTGTACACCGGCACGGTGCCGAACCGCCCGCGCGGCCCGCTGTTCGCCCAGCCGGCGCCGGTGACCTTCGAAGGGAAGGGCACGGTCGAGTCGCCGGTCACCGTGACCGGTGTGAGCGGCAGGGCGCCGCGCGACCTGGACGTGGCCGTGGACATCGACTACTGGTGGCGCGGCGACCTCAAGGTGGAACTGGTCGCCCCGGACGGCGCCGTGTTCCTGCTGCACGACACCGACATCGGCGAGGCCTACTCGAACTTCGTCGGCCTCTTCGGAGTGGACGCCTCCGCGCACACGGCGGCCGGGGTCTGGCGGCTGCGGGTGACCGACGTCGGCGGCTACTTCCCCGGCACCATCAACAGCTGGTCGCTCCGGTTCTGAGCACCGCTCGGCGGGGGCGCTCAGCAGGTCTCCAGGGCGGCCGCCTCCTCCCGGACCAGCTCGCGCAGCGCGGCGAGCCCGGGACGGCGGTCGTCCAGGCGCCACTGGAGTTCCAGCGGGAGCGTGGCCCGGCCGGCCAGCCGCACCGTGACCACGTCCTCGGTGAGGTGGCCGGTCATCGAGGCGGGGACGAGGGAGAAGGCCCGGCTCTGCGACAGCAGGTAGAGCCGGGAGCCGACGATCCGGGCCGGGCCGACCAGGACCGGTGGCTCCACCCCGCGTTCGGCGCACAGCCCCAGCACGTGGTCGTAGTAGCGCGGACTCTGTTCGCGCGGCCACAGCAGCAGCGGCAGGTCGCCGAGCTCGTCCAGCCGGACGGCGTCCCGCCCGGCCAGCGGGTGGTCCCGGCTGAGGGCGACGTGCACCGGCTCGTCGGCGATCCGCTCGCGCCGGTAGCCGGGGATGTCGTCGAGGAAGCGGCCGAGGCCGAGGTCGGCGAGTTCGCCCGCCAGGGTGGTGGACACCCGGCCGGTGTCCACCGAGGTCTCGGCCAGGACGAGTTCGGGCAGTTCGCGCTCGGCCCGGCTCACCACGGCCGGCAGCAGCCGGTTGACCACCGTCGGGGAGGCGACGATCCGCGCCGTGCCGAGCCTGGTCTCCTCGTGCAGCCGCACCCGGGCGAGCAGGGTGCCGGCCTGGTCGAGCAGCCGGGCGGACTCGGCGGCCATCACCTCCCCGGCGGAGGTCAGCCGCACGGACCGGCGGCGGCGGTCGAACAGTTCCACCCCGACGGTCCGCTCCAGCCGGGCGACCTCCTGGCTGACCGTCGGCTGGGAGATGTGCAGCCGCTCGGCCGCCCGGCCGAAGTGCAGGGTGTCGGCCACCGTGAGGAAGACCTCCAGCTGGCGCAGGGTGAGACTCGTAACCCGACTCATAGTCCGAAGTCTATGAGAAGGCCCGGTATTCATTCTGGATCCCGATGTGATCGCTCCCTAGGCTGAGCCCACCGCTGCCACACCGTGGTGGCAGCCTCACAGGGAGCACACGCCATGACCGGACTGCCCATCCGCATCTCCCAGGAAGTCGCCGAGGCCGTCGCCGCCGGCGCCCCCGTCGTCGCCCTGGAGTCGACGATCTTCACCCACGGGCTGCCCCGGCCGCGCAACCTGGAGGTCGCGCTGGAGGCGGAGGAGCGGCTGCGCGCCACCGGCGTCGTCCCGGCCACCATCGGCGTCCACGCCGGCGTGCCGACGGTCGGCCTGTCCACGGCGCAGATCGAGGAGCTGTCGGCGGCCGAGGGCCTCGACAAGGCGAGCCTGCGCGACCTCCCGGTGGTGGCGGCACTCGGCAAGCACGGCGGCACCACCGTCGCCGCGACCGCCTTCCTCGCCCACCGCGCCGGCGTCCGGGTCTTCTCCACCGGCGGCCTCGGCGGCGTCCACTTCGGCGCCTCCGAGAGCTTCGACGAGTCCGCCGACCTGACCACCCTGGCCGCCACCCCGGTCACCGTGATCAGCGCCGGCGTGAAGTCGATCCTCGACATCCGGGCCACCCTGGAGCGCTTCGAGACCCTCAACATCCCCGTCATCGGCTACCGCACCCGCCGCTACCCCGGCTTCTACATCACCGACTCCGGCCACGAGATCGCCTACCGGGTCGACACCCCGGAGGAGGCGGCGAGGGTGATCGAGGCCCGCGACGGCCTCGACCTGCCGCAGGCCGTCCTGATCGCCAACCCGGTCGACCCGGACAAGCAGCTCCCGCCGCAGGAGCTCGACGCCCTGCTGACCCGCGCCTGGGCCGAGGCCGACGCCCGGGGCATCAAGGGCAACGCCTCCACCCCGTTCCTGCTCGACTTCATCCAGCGCGACACCCAGGGCCGCAGCCTGGAGGTGAACATCGAGGTCTACCGGGGCAACGTCCGGCTCGGCGGGGAGATCGCCACCGCGCTGGCCGCCGCCCGGAACGAGGGCTGACCGGTGCTGGGAGTGCTCGGCGACCTCGTGGAGGACGTCGTCGTCTGGGTGACCGGACCGCTGCGGCACGGCACCGACTCCACCGCCAGGGTCTTCCGGCAGCGCGGCGGCAGCGCCGCGAACGTCGCGGCCTTCGCCGCCGGACAGTGCCCGGTCCGCTTCCTCGGCTGCGTCGGCGACGACCCGGCCGGCGGCGGCCTGGCCGCCGAACTGGCCGGCCACGGCGTGGACGTCCGGGTCGCCCACCGGGGCCGGACCGGCAGCATCGTGGTGCTGATCGACGACGGGGGCGAGCGCACCATGCTGCCCGACCGGGGTGCGGCCACCCTGCTGGAGACCGTCCCGGACGCCTGGCTGGACGGCCTGACCCATCTGCACGTGCCCGCCTACTCCTTCGACGGTGAACCGGTCGGCACGACGGCCGTCGACGCGCTGCGCCGGGTCCGCTCGGCCGGCGGGACCACCTCGCTGGACGCCTCCTCCACCGGCATGCTGGAGGGCTTCGGCCGTGAGCGCTTCCTGGCCCTCGCCGAGGAGCTGGCGCCGACCCTGCTGTTCGCCAACCGCTCCGAGTCCGCCTACCTGGGGCTGCTCGTCGACGGGCGGCCCGGCCCGGAGCGGGCCCGGCTGGCGGCCACCACGGTGGTCACCAAGTCGGGGGCGGAGGCGACCGCGATCGACGTGCCGGGGGCGGCGCCGTTCACCGTGCCGGTCCCGCCGGTGGGCGAGGTCCGCGACCTCACCGGCGCGGGCGACGCCTTCGCGGCCGGGTTCCTCGCGGCCTTCCTGGACGCGCGGCTGACGGGGGCGGAGCCGGGCGCGCCGGGAACGCCGGTCCTGCGTGAGGCGGCGGCGCGCGGGCACCGCTGCGCGGCGCGGGTGCTGGCCTCGCCCGGCGCCTCCTGCGCGGAGGACTGAGCCGGGGGCGGCGCCGCCCGCCCCGCCGCGGCCCGTTCCGCCACGGCCCGTTCCCGGTCGCACTCGCGCCGGGGGCGGGCCGGGCGCGCTCCGACGGCTGTCTAGGACACGATCTGACCTACACGGCCCCTACTGTGGTCCATGTCGGACGGAACAACCGGACGCACAACGGCAACCACGAAGGCGGAGCACCATGAACGGCACCACGACCACCACCACCGTCGCGGCCACCGGCGAGCGCGCCGACCTGCTGGACCAGTTCACCAAGCAGCGTCACTTCCTGCGCTACACCACCCGGGACCTGACCGACGAGCAGGCCGCGCGCCGGACCACCGCCGGTGAACTGTGCCTGGGCGGCCTCATCAAGCACGTGACGAACTGTGAGCGCACCTGGGTGGACTTCATCCTCGAAGGCCCCTCCGCGATGCCCGACTTCGCGAACATGACCCAGGAGGACCTCGACCGCCGCGCGGACGAGTTCAAGCTGCTGCCCGGCGAGACGCTCGAAGGCGTGCTCGCCGACTACGCCGAGACGGCCCGCCGCACGGACGAGCTGATCGCCGTCCTGCCCGACCTCGACGTCTCGCACCCGCTGCCGAAGGCCCCGTGGTTCGAGGCCGACCTCCGCTGGTCCGCCCGGCGGGTCCTGCTGCACGTGATCGCCGAGACCGCGCAGCACGCGGGCCACGCCGACATCCTGCGCGAGTCGCTGGACGGCGCCAAGTCCATGGGCTGAGGCCGCCTGCTCCCCCTCCTTCGTCCGGCTCCTTTGCCCGGCTGCTTTGTCCGGGACACGCTCACCAACGGCGCAGTGTCCGACACCCGGGGCGGCGGGTCCGGTAGTCAATGGCTCGTCCCATCGCCACCCGAAAGGGGTTCGCCATGACCTTCGCCAAGTCCGCCGCCCGGGCCGTCGGCTCCGTCCTGCTGTTCGCCGCCCCGCTGCTCGCGCTGCCGCTCGCCACCGCGCAGCCGGCTGCGGCCGAGGGCCCGCACAACGCGCAGGAGGCCGCCGTCTGCCGCCAGATGCTCGGCAGCTTCCTCGGTTTCGCGGGCTCGACGGCGAGTGCGGTCTGCGCCGTCCAGCCGGAGGACGGTGCGCCCACGACCCGCTGAGGCGGGGCCTGTTGCGGGGCTTGCTGCCAGGGCGTCGGCGGGTGGCCCGGGTGCGGTCGGGGTTCAAGATCGTGTCATGATGTTACTGACGGGTTATCGCATGATGTCCCGTCAGTGAACCTCGCACGACCGTAAGGAAGCACCATGCGTCGACGCATTCCCGCCCTCGTTCTGACCGCCGTCCTGGCCGGCGGCGGCCTGGCCACCGTGGCCCAGGTCGCCACCGCCCAGCCCGCGGCGGCCGGTTCGATCAAGGTCAACATCAACCAGCTGCGCCAGCAGGTCTCCGACCTGCGCCAGAAGGCCGCCACCCTGGACCACTACGGCATGTACGCCGAGGCCGCCAAGGCCCGGGCCGAGGCCAACGCCATCCAGCGCCGGATCGACCAGCTGGAGAAGTCCGAGCGCGAGTCCGGCCGCCGCTTCTGACGGTCGCACACCTTCTGGCGGTCCCGTACCGACAGCCGCACACCGACGGCGCCGTTCGTCCCGCCCGCCAGGGCCGGGGCGAGCGGCGCCGCCGCATGCGGTCAGTCCCACAGGGGCGCGAGCGCCCGTTCGAGGTCGGCCGGCTCCCGGAAGTGGACGGCCGCCATGCCGAGCCGCCCGGCCGCCGCCGCGTTGGTCGCGCTGTCGTCCACGAACAGGCACTGCCGCTCCGCCACCCCCGCCCGCTCGGCGGCGACCCGGAAGATCGCCGGGTCCGGCTTGGCCGCCCCGACCCGGGCGCTGTTGACGACGTTCTCCGCCAGATCGGCCAGCCCGAGCGCCGCCAGGTCCTCCTCCAGCCACAGCGTCGCGTTGCTCACCAGCAGCACCGGCACCCGGCGCTTCGCCCGTCGCAGCAGCTCCACCACCTCGCCGTCGACGCGGCCCGGGGAGCCGGTGAGCGCGGCCGCCAGGGCCGCCGCCCGCCCGGCCGGCAGGCCGGTCGCCAGGGCCCGGGTGATCTCCGCCGTCCACTCCGGCCGGCTCAATGTCCCCAGCCTCAGCCGCCGCCCCAGCTCCTCGGTGAACGCCAGCCCGACGGTCGTGCCCGCGGCCAGCCCGGCCGCCGCCTCCAGGCGGTCCACCTCGCGGTGGTCGGGGAACCGGATCACACCGTCGATGTCGCAGAGCACGGCGCCGGGCGCCTGGGAGGTCGTCATCGGACCGGTGTACCACGCGGGGCTCGCGCCCTGTTCGCGCGCCGTGATGCGCCGGGCACGAATCGGCCATGTCGGAGCGAAGGCCGGGAGCCCGTTGGTGGTAGGGCCTCCGGGGGTGTGCGGCGGGTGACGGAGGCCGCCGGGCCCGCGTGTCGCCCGTTGCCGGGTGGCCGGATATCCGCTCGACCTTGCGGGGCACCGATGGTTAGTGTCGGATCGCACTGTCAGTGACTGATCCGTCACGCACGGCATGTGCGTCCGGACGCGTCGACGGCGCGGCCGGGCGTCGGCCGTCCCACCGCTCGAAGGGGAGCACCGCATGCGATCCATCACGACGACCAGGCCGCTCGTCGCACTCGGCGTGGCCCTCGGCATCGCCGTCGGCGGCGTGGCCGCCGCGGGCGCGGCCACCACCGCCACGGCGGCCACCACCTCCGCCGCGGCCGCCCCGGCCGTGCGCGCCGTCCAGAACTTCGGGCTCAGCTCCGCGCAGGCCAAGAACGTGCAGAACTGGCTGAAGCAGAACTGGGGTTACAACGGCGGCATCGACGGCCAGCTCGGCCCCGAGAGCTGGAAGGCGTTCCAGCGCAACCTCAAGGAGTTCTGGGGCTACCCCGGCGCCATCGACGGCATCCCCGGCACCGAGACGGTCAAGGCGCTGCAGCGCCTGCTGAAGGACGGCGGCTGGGGCTACACCGGCGCGATCGACGGCATCGCGGGCGAGGGCACCCGGGCCGCGTTCCGGAGCTTCGCCGACGGCATCTGACCGCCGGGCCCCCGAGCCCCGAGTCCCCGAGCCCCGGAGCCCGGACGCCCCGGGGTGCGGCCCGCCGCCGACCGTCGGCGGACCGCGCCCCGGGGCCGGGCCAGGTGCGGTAAGGTGACTGCCGCCGCAGAGGAAACGCGAAGAACGGGGAGGTGAGAACCCATGACCGCTGTGCCGGATCGGGTGCTCCCCGGCCGTGACCACGGCGCCCTCACGCAGGTGAACGTCCGGCCCTGAGGCCGGCCGTACCGCGTGGGAGCGTCCGCCGTCCGGCGAGATGTGCGCGGAGAGCCCCGGGTCGGACGATGTCCTCCCACCTGTGCTCCGAGGGGTTCCCTTGCCTGTCCACCTGTCCGCCTCCCTCCGCTCGTCCGTGACCGCCAGGCTGCGTGCCGCCGGCTGCGTCTTCGCCGAGGACGAGGCACACATCCTGCTCTCCGCCGCCGAGACCCCCGCCCGGCTGGCCGCCATGGTCCGCGACCGCGCCGCCGGCCGTCCGCTCGAACACGTCGTCGGCTGGGCCGAGTTCGCCGGTCTGCGGATCGCCGTCGACCCCGGGGTGTTCGTGCCCCGCCGGCGCAGCGAGTTCCTGGTCCGCACCGCCGCCGCACTCGCGCGCGAGCACGCGCAGGTCGTCGATCTCTGCTGCGGCAGCGGTGCCCTCGGCGCTGCGCTCGCCGCCGAGGTCGGCCACCCCGTCCGGCTGTGCGCGGCCGACCTCGATCCGGCCGCCGTCCGCTGCGCGCGCCGCAACCTGTCCGGACCCGCCGCCCCCGGCACCGAGGTGTTCGAGGGCGACCTCTTCGACGCCCTGCCGGCCGGCCTGCGCGGCCGGGTGGACGTGCTGCTCGCCAACGTCCCCTACGTGCCCACCGCCGACATCGAGTTCCTCCCGGCCGAGGCCCGGGTGCACGAGGCCCGGCCGGCCCTGGACGGCGGCGCCGACGGCCTCGACGTGCTGCGCCGGGTCGCCGCCGAGGCCCCGCACTGGCTGGCCCCGGGCGGGGCGCTGCTGTTCGAGACCAGCGACCAGCAGGCCGAGGCGGCCCTCGGGGTGGTCGCGGCGGCCGGGCTCACCGCCGCCCTCGGCTACGACGAGGACCTCGACGCCACCGTGGTGACGGCCGTCCGGCCGCTGCTCGGGACGCCGTAGCCGCACGGGTCGGACCGTCGCGGCCCGCCGCGACGGTCCGACCCGGGTGCCCTCCGCAGTGCCGTAGACGCTTGCACATGCGGCTGAGCGCGATGACCATGTCGGCGCGGTGGCGCGCGGAGTTGACTGATGCCCATGAACGAGAACACGAACAGCAGCCAGCAGCCCGCCGCCACCACCACCCCCACCACCGCCCGGACCGTCCTGGTCACCGGCGGAACCGGCAAGACCGGCCGACGGGTCGCCGAGCGCCTCACCGCCCTCGGCCACACCGCCCGGATCGGCTCGCGCACCGCGCCGGTCCCGTTCGACTGGGCGGACGACACCACCTGGGACGCCGCGCTGGAGGGCGTCGACGCCGCCTACCTCGCCTACTACCCCGACCTCGCCTTCCCCGGCGCCGTGGAGACCGTCGGTGCCTTCGCCCAGCGGGCCGCCAAGGCGGGCGTCGGCCGCCTGGTCCTGCTCTCGGGGCGCGGCGAGGAGGCGGCGCAGGCCGCGGAGGCGGCGGTCGCCGAGGCCGGCACCGGCTGGACCGTGGTCCGCTGCGCCTGGTTCGACCAGAACTTCTCCGAGAGCTTCTTCCTGGAGCCGGTGCTCGCCGGCGAACTGGCGCTGCCGACCGGGGTCGCCGTCGAGCCGTTCGTCGACGTCGACGACATCGCGGACGTCGCCGCGGCGGCGCTCACCGAGGACGGCCACGACGGCGAGGTCTACGAGCTGACCGGCCCGCGCCTGCTCTCCTTCGCGGACGTGGCCGCCGAACTGTCGGCGGCGACCGGGCGCGAGATCCGGTTCACGGCGGTCTCCCTGGAGGAGTACCGCGCGGTGCTGGCCACCGTCGGCCTGCCGGGCGAGTTCGCCGACCTGTTCTCGATGGTCCTGGACGGCCGCAACGCCCATCTGGCGGACGGCGTCCGGCGCGCGCTCGGCCGCCCGCCGCGCGACTTCGCGGACTACGCGCGGGCGGCCGCGGCGTCCGGTGCCTGGAACGTCTGAACCCTCAGGCTCGCCCCGCTTCCGCAGGTCCGGGGATCCGCCCGCCGCGCCGCGATCCCCGGACCGCCCTCCGCACCTCTGCCCCTCCGCACCTCTGCCCCTCCACTCCTCCGCCTCTCCACACCCTTGACAGCCTCCACACCTTCCGGAGCCCGCCATGTCCGCCGCCCTCGGTGCCGCCCCCGTCCGTGACCTCGCCGCCGCGACCACCACCGCCTCCCGCGTCGTCGGCCCGGTGCTGGCCACCGCCACCGCCGCGACCGGCCTGATGGCCGGCCTCTTCTTCGCCTTCGACGTCGCCGTCATGCCCGGTCTCGCCGCCGGCGACGACCGCACCTTCGTGACCGCGATGCAGCACATCAACGCCTCGATCCTCAACCCGGTCTTCGGGGCCGTCTTCGTCGGCGCCCTCGCGGTGCCCGCCGTCGGCACCTGGCTGCTGCACCGCTCCGGGCAGCGTGCCGCCACCCTCTGGACGGCGGTGGCGACCCTGCTCTACCTCGCCGCCCTCGTGCTCACCTCCGCCGTCAACGTCCCGCTCAACGACCGGCTCGCCGCGGCCGGCGACCCCGCCGCCGTCACCGACCTGGCCGCCGTGCGCGCCGCCTTCGAGCCGACCTGGACGACGTCCAACATCGCCCGCACGGTGCTCTGCACGGCCGCCGCCGTCGCCCTCACCCGCGCGCTGCTGCTGCACCGCCGCCCGGGGGCCCGTTGACCGGGGGCTTGTGGACCGGCAGCGTGCGGACGACCGCCCGCCGGCCGCTGACCGCCCGTCACCCGTGCCCGGTCCGGCCGACGTCATCGACACCCGCCGCACCGCCGCGTCTAGGCTGTCCCCTCATGGACACCCTGACCGGGCTGCTCGACGGCCCCAAGGCCCGTGGCGCGTTCCTGCTGCGCTCCGTCCTCAGCACGCCCTGGGCCCTGCGGATCGAGGACCGCGCGCCGCTGTCGCTGATCACCATGCTGGACGGCGCGGCCTGGATCCTGCCCGACGGGGCGGAGCCGGTCCTGGTGCGGCCGGGGGACCTCGCCCTGCTGCGCGGGCCGGAGGCGTACACGGTCGCCGACCACCCGCGGAGCGAGCCGGACATCCTGATCGGCCCCGGGCAGATCTGCTCCCGGGACGGCGCCAGCGTCGCCACCTCGATGGCGCTGGGCGTGCGGACCTGGGGCGAGACCCGTCCGGACGACGAGCGTCCCTCGGTCATGCTGTCCGGCACCTACCTGGCGGAGCACGAGATCGGCCGCCGGCTGCTGGGCCACCTGCCGACACTGCTGGTGCGGCCCGCCGGGGTGGACACCACCGTGGACACCCTGGTCCAGCTGCTCGCCACCGAGGTCACCCGGGCCGAGCCGGGGCAGGAAGTGGTGCTGGACCGGCTGCTGGACCTGCTGGTGGTCGGGGTGCTGCGGAGCTGGCTCGCCGCCCCGGACGGCGAGGCGCCCGGCTGGCTGCGCGCCCAGGCGGACGAGGTGGTGGGCCCGGCGCTGCGGCTGCTGCACGACGATCCGGCCCGGCCGTGGACGGTGGCGGCGCTCGCCACCGAGGTCGGGGTCTCCCGGGCGGGGCTGGCCCGGCGGTTCACCGCGCTGGTCGGCGAACCGCCGATGGCGTACCTGGCGAACTGGCGGCTGGCGGTGGCGGCGGACCTGCTGCGCGACCCGGGGCTGACCGTCGCGGCGGTGGCCCGCCGGGTCGGGTACGGCGACGCGTTCGCGCTGAGCACCGCGTTCAAGCGGGTGCGCGGGCTCACCCCGCAGGAGCACCGCCGGCTGGCGGCCTCCGCCGAGGCGGGCGACCTGCCGGGCGGCGTGCCGGGTGAAGCGGCGGACCACGCGACGGGCGGCATCGCGGCCGAGCAGTCGTCGACGGCGGCGCCGTCGGCAGCGGTCCCGACCACGGTGGTGCTGGCGGCCGGTTGAACGAGCGGCGGAGCGGCGCGGGTGCGTCGCCGCACCCGCGCCGACCCGGCTCAGCTCGGCCGCAGGTGGCAGTGCAGCACCAGCGCCCAGCAGAGGAAGCCGAGCGCTGCCGTGGACAGCAGCGCCCGCGCCGCGTTCCACCGCGCCCACTTGGCGCGGAACGACCCGCACATCCGCACCGGCTGCCCGGCCCGGCCCAGTTGGGCGGTCAGGCTCAACTCCCGGGCCCGGCCGAGTTCTCCGGCCTGCTGCGCCAGCGCCTGGTTCAGCGGGAGGTTCACCATCCTGGTCAGCACCAGGGAAGCGGTGTAGCAGACCAGCGCGCCGACGGCCGCCGGCAGCACCCGGCGGCCGTCGCTCGGCAGGTGCAGCACGACCGCCACGCTCGTGAACACCAGTGCCCCGACGAATCCCACCAGGAACCACCCGTTGAGGATCGCCACGTTGAGCCGCTGCATCACCTGGGCGACCATGAAGTCCCCGGTGCTGCCGAGCCCCGGTGTCACCGAGCAGGCGTACGTGTAGAACAGTCCGGCGGTCAGTCCGGTGGTGACCGTCGCCGCCACCAGTGCGAAGACCCGCATCGCCTCCATGTCGTCCTTGCCCCCGTTCATTCGCCCGGCACCGCCCGGTTGGAGCGGCCCCGCGTGCCGATCATCCGTCATCGAACTGCCGTTTGCCCACCTAATTGGCGGATACACACCCGATGATGACGGATGGTCATGTCAATCGCGGCCGGATCCCGTCGCGGAGGCGGATCCTCCGGTGCGCGGGGCGAGCGCGGCGTACAGGGACTTGACGCTCCAGTGGCCGGCCGCGCCCGGCCGGGTGGTCAGATAGACGGCCGCCCGGCGCGCGGACCAGCCGTGCGCCTCGACCAGTCCGGCGGCGATGGTGCGCAGGTAGCGGGCGCGCGGGGCGTTCAGTTCGGCCTCGGCGAGCGTCCACGGGGCGGTGAAGGTCAGCACCGGGAGGCCGTCCAGGGTGCCGAGGCAGACCAGGGTCTGGTAGCGGCCCGGCCCCTGCCGGTCGCGGCCGGTCCGCAGCACGGTTCCCAGGTCGAGGTCCGCGCCCGGCCCGCCGCCCATCTCCTGGGCGGCGATGTCGCTGAACTGCCCGGCCGTCAGCAGATGGGCGCGGGCGGGCACGGTGCCGGGTCCGTGCGGGTCGTAGAACGCCATGCCGCCGCCCCAGACCCGCGACTCCAGGGCGAAGTAGAGACTTCCGGGCAGTCGAACGGGCACCGACCGCAGCGGCGGCCGGCCGTCCCGGCAGCCGGGGTACTCCCTGGCACCGTCGGCCGGCCGCCCGCCGCCCAAGTAGCAGGCGAGCCGCTCGGTGTGCATGTTCGAACCGTAGGCGGCGTACCAGACCGGATCGTCCCGGCCCGGGGCGGCCGCGGCGGTCGCCGGGTCGACGGGCCATTGGAACGGCAGGATCGGTCCGTTCGGTCGGATTGATCGGATCGGTCGGATCGGCAGGGAGTCCTCCACGGCCGGTGACGCTACCCGCCCTCGGGTGCGTTACTCATGGAGCACACTTTCGTGTGGACCGGGCATGGCGGCCCGGGGCCGGGGGGTAGGCCACCGGCATGACGACCTGTGGCGTCCGCCCACTCGGGCACGCGGCCGGTGCCGGGGACGGCCGTCACCGGGTACCGGCAGGGCCGTCGGCTCAGCCGGCGGTCGGGCCCGTGCTCGGTTTCGGGCCCGTGCTCGGTCCCGGGGCGGGTCGGGTGCCGGCGACGGCGCGGCCGGAGGCGCGGGCGGCCAGGGCCTGCCGGGCCCGGTCCGCGCGGTCGGCGCCGGCTGCGGCGTCCAACTCCCCGCCGTAGGGCTGGAACCACGCCCAGTCGGTGATCTCCCCGTCCGGGCAGCCGAGTCGGACCGTCTCGGGGTCGGCGGTGCCGAAGTCGTGGAAGAACTGGACGATCGGGTGGTCCGCCCCCGGCTCGGGGTGTCGCCAGAACACCGCCAGCAGCGGTCCGGCCGACCGGTCGAGGCCGGTCTCCTCGCGCAGCTCGCGGGCCGCCCCGGTCGGCGAGTCCTCGTGGGTGTCGAGCACACCCCCGGGGAAGTTCCAGGCCGCGGCCCGCGGCCGCCGGTCCGGTTCCCGGACCCGGGGCTTGACCATCAGCAGCCGCCCGTCCGGGGCGGTCACCACGGCGGCCGTGCACAGCCACGAGCGCGGGGTGGTGGCCAGCCACTGGCTGCGCGGCAGATGCGGCCGCGCGGGGCCGTGGGCACGCAGGAACCGCACCGTCTCGGGGGTGACGCCCGGCAGGTTGTCCGTGAAGAACCAGGCATGCGTGCTGTGCCGGGGGAGCGTGAGCCGGTCCAGTGCGCCGGGTACGTGCGCCGACAGCGCGTACACATGCCGCAGCGCCGACTCCGTGGCGTCCTCGAACACCCCGACCGGGCGCCCCGCCGTCCCGGCCACCCCACAGCTCTCGGCCAGCGCCCGGACGGCGCCCCGAGCCGGGTCCTCGCCCGGGCGCACGGCGGCGGACGGCAGCTCCCAGCGGCCGTCCGGCCGGCGCAGCAGCAGGACCCGGCCGAGCGGGTCGGCCACGAGCGCACCGGCGACCGGGGGGGGGGCGGGGGCCGGGGCGGGGGCGGAGGTAGCGGGCATGTCGGGAACGGATGCGCCGACGACGGACGGGTCCGCGCCGGGAGCCCCGGTCGGCGGGAGGGGACGGGACGAACGGTGCACCTGGAGGTCTCCTTGGGCGAGGGGGATCAACGGGGCAGGGGCGGGAGGACCGGACCGGGCGTCAGGGGGCGCCCTCCGGCCGCCGCCCGGGTCCGAGGGCCGGCCGCAGGTACCCGCCCACCGGTCCGCCGCCTCCGGCCGGTCTTTCCGCTCCGCTTCCGCCCACGTCCATTCGGTCGCCTCCGTCCGTCCACGGTGCCTGCCTGGCCGCGCCGGGTGTTCCCGGCGGCCCCTACCCGCCGCGGTCCGGTGCGGAACGCCCGCCGCCGGACCCGTCACCGGATCCCGGGGTTCGCCCCCTTCCCACCGGTCACGCCCCTCACCGTTCACGCCGCTCACTGTTCCCCGCCCGGCGGGGGAGTCGGGCACACCGCGGCGGGGTGCCCCGGCGGGGCCGGGTGGCCCAGCAGCGACCAGAGCACCCACCCCGTCAGCCCGGTGCGCACCACGACGACCCGGCTCCAGCGCGTTCCGAGCGCGGAGATCCAGGTGTCGACGATCTCCACCCGCTCCCCGCAGTGGGCGAGGCCCAGCACCGCGCCGTCGACCGAGTGCTCGCGCCGCACATTGGCGGCGTTCACCGTGACCACCCAACCGCGTGGACCGTTCTGCGGCGGCGGTCCGGCGTGCCGCTCCGGTGGCGGAGGGTGTTCGGTCCCGGCGGCCATCGCCGGGAGGACGAGGATCAGAAGGGAGAGCGCGGTCCAGCTGACCCTTCCGAGGTGTGCAGGCATACCGGGCACAACGAGCCGATCCGGCGGCGGCCGACCGTGCATGCCCACGGCCACCCGGAAGGCCGCTCCGGCTCGCTCGGGCGGGTGCAATCACCACCCCGCCCGTGCCCTCCGGAGCCCCGCCCCGTTCCGATGTCCCGCCATGCCTCCGGCTCGGGCCCGGATCGGACAAGGACCGGGCGTCCACGGACTGTTCGGCCGCCCCGGCCGGTCGGCCCGCCCCGGTCGCGGGCCCCTACGATGGCGGCCATGAACACTGGGGGGCCGGAGACACGGCTCATCGACAACCGCTTCGAACTGCTGGAACGCCTCGGTGGCGGCGGCATGGGACTGGTCTGGCGGGCCCGTGACACCATGCTGCACCGCGAGGTCGCACTCAAGGAGGTCCGCCCGCCGGACCCGGCGATGGCCGCGGCCAACCCCGAGGCCGCCCACGAGCTGCGCGAGCGGGTCCTGCGCGAGGCCCGTGCGCTCGCCCGCCTCCAGCACCCGCACGTCGCGGTGATCCACCACATCGTCGACACCCCCGACCACCCCCACCCCTGGCTGGTCATGGAGTTGGTGAGCGGCGGCAGCCTCGCCGACCGGATCGCCCGCGGCCCGCTCACCGTCCCGGAGGCCGCCCGGATCGGCCGAGGGGTGCTCTCCGCGCTGCGCGCCGCCCACGCGGCCGGCATCCAGCACCGCGACGTCAAGCCCGGCAACGTGCTGCTGCGCGCCGACGGCACGCCCGTCCTCACGGACTTCGGCATCGCCGCGATGCAGGACGCCAACACCGCGCTCACCGCCACCGGCGCGCTGATCGGCTCGCCCGAGTACATCGCCCCGGAGCGGATACGCGGCGAGGAGGGCAACCCGTCCTCCGACCTGTGGTCGCTCGGCATGCTGCTGTACGTCGCCGTCGAGGGCCACCACCCGCTGCGCCGCGGCACCACGCTGGCCACCCTCGCGGCCGTCCTGGACGAGCCGTTGCCGCCGCCGACCCGTTCGGGTCCGCTGGGGCCGGTGCTGGCCGCCGTACTGGCCCGCAACCCGGCGGTGCGGCCGGACGCCGCGCAGCTCGACCAGGCCCTCGCCGCCGCCGAGGCGAACGCCGGCGCCGGCGGGGCGGGGCAGCCGTCCTGGCAGCCCACCTTCCTGGACTCCGCCCGCCCGCCGGTGGGCCCGGAGCCCACCGCGGCCTTCGGCACGCCGAACCCCGCCTTCGATACGTCGAACCCCGCCTTCGGCACCCCGAATCCTGCTTTCGACGCCCCGCAGACCGGCTACGGCGCTCCGCCCGCCGGTTACGCGACCCCGAACCCCGCCTACGGAAGCGAACCCGCCACCGACGGAGGGCATTTCGGCGGTACCGGCACCCAGTACCTGGGCGCCACCGGCCCCGCCGAGCCCCCGCCGCGGCCCGCCCGCCGCCGCACCGGTGCCACCATGACCCTCGCCGTCGCGGGCGTGGCCCTGACGAGCGTGCTCGTCTGGACGCTCCGGCCGGACGGCAACGGTTCGAGCGGCACCGGCGGCACCGGCTCTGCCCCCAAGGGAACGAACGCGCCCGCCGACCCGGGCGGCCCCCCGGCCTCGCCCGGAACGGCCGCGCCCACCGCCCCGGACACGACCGCCTCCGCCGCCCCCACGGCGAAGCCCTCGCCGAGCGCGCCGAAGACCACCGCGTCGGCCAAGGACCTGCTCACCCCGGACGGCGTGCGCACCGTCGTCGCCGCGATCACCGCGCAGAGC
Source organism: Streptomyces sp. XY431 (assembly GCF_001279805.1). Lineage (NCBI taxonomy): Bacteria > Bacillati > Actinomycetota > Actinomycetes > Kitasatosporales > Streptomycetaceae > Streptomyces > Streptomyces sp. XY431. The sequence goes on along the minus strand of NZ_LGDO01000019.1, from coordinate 7,106 downwards.
GGCACCACCAAGGTCAAGCGGCTCTCCGTCTACCCGGAGTACGCGAGCGCCCAGGTCCCCACGGCCGACGGCCGCGGCTACGACTGGTACGACTACCGCAACGGCAATGTCGCCAAGCGCGTCGGTGGGACGATGGGCAATGACAAGCCGGTCGACCTCGCGCAGTACGACTGGGACACCGTCCCGGCCCTGCTGAAGAAGGCCAACGAGACCCTCAACGTCAAGAACCCGACCAGCCGTTACCTGCTGATCGACATGTGGTCCGACGGCTATCAGTGCATCCGGGTCTACCTGTCCGACGACTACCACAACGGTGGCTACCTGCTGGCGGACAACAAGGGGACCGTGCGCCGCACCCTCCCCGCCGACTGACCCGGCCGACTGACCCTGCCGCCTGGCCCGGCCGCCTGGCCCGGCCGCCTGGCCCGGCCGCCTGGCCCGGCCGACCGACCCCGCCGCCGTCCGGGTCCGCCCGGACGGGCCCCGGCGGGCCCGGTAGGCCCACGGACGGTGGCGGGCGGCCCCGCCCCGGACGATGCTGGACTGGTCCCGGGGCTTCCCGGCAGGCCTCCTCGACGGGTGTCACCGGCGGTCGTTCCCGGTGGTCGCCCCGGCGGGGGCCTCCGGCGGCCCCGGTGTCCCACCCCCGAGCGAGGAGCCGTCGCGACCATGAGCGAGAACCACCACGTCCTGCTGCTCGACTTCACCGACAGCGTCGCCTGCCGCGCCGCCTTCGACGAGGCCGCGCACCTGCCGGGCCTGCGGCAGTCCGCGATCGTCGAGCGCGAGGCGGACGGCACCCTGGACTTCCCGGCCAGCCAGGTCCGCGGCGCCGGCGCGCCGACGGTCGGTGCGGGGGTGGCCGGGGGACTCGCCGGGCTGCTCGGCGGGCCGATCGGCGTCCTGCTGGGCTGGGTGGCCGGGACCGCGCTCGGCAACGCCGCCGAGACCTGGCGCGACAAGGAGGGCGGCGCGGGCCTGATCGTCCTGAGCGAGGAGGTGGAGGACGGCCACTGCATGCTGGTGCTGGACGTCGTCGAGTCCTCCCCGGAGCCCGCCGACGCGCTGGCGGCCCGCCACGGCACCACCCCGCGCCGCCTCCCCGCCGCCGAGCTGGCCGCCCGGGTCAAGGCGGCCCGCCGCGCCGCCGAGGAGGCGTAGGGGGCGCAGGAGGCGTAGGGGCCCGGTGCCGTCGCCCGCGGGCTCGGGCTCAGGGCGCAGGGCTCAGGCGAGGGCCGAGGCCAGCAGGGCGAAGGCGGCGACGATGACGGCGACCCGGGCGTAGTGGTAGCGGTCCCAGCGGTTCTGCTGCTCCTTCCAGTCCGCGGGCCGGTTCTCGGGCGTCCAGGTCTTGCTCCGGTTGTTGATCGGGACGAGCAGCAGGACCGACATGAGCACACTCAGGACCAGCAGGGCGGCGGCGACCACGACCAGGCCGGCGCCGGGGTGGTGCCGACCGGCGACGGCCCAGACCGCGCTCAGCGCGACCGAGGTGACGTACCAGACCGGCATCAGGGCGCCGAGCATCCGGCCCCCGTGGGCGCGGCCGAGCTGGCCGGCGTCCTCGGGCAGTCCGCCGAGGATCGGGTTGACGACGAAGGCGACGCAGAACTCCACGCCCACCATCACGCCGACGACCACGGTGGTGAAGACCTCAAGTGCGTTGAGCATGATGACTCCTCCTGGGATCTAGCGCTGCTAGCTGTTGAGGCAACGCTAGACCTACTGCCGCTCGATTGTCTAGCGGTGCTAGGATCGAGTCATGTCGCTACAGGAACGCAAGCAGCGCGAACGGGCGGACCGCGCCCGCCTCATCGTGGCCACGGCCCGCGAACTCGCCGAGCAGCAGGGCTGGGACGCGGTCACCACCCGCCGGCTCGCCGAGCGCATCGAGTACAGCCAGCCCGTCCTCTACAGCCACTTCCGCGGCAAGCGCGAGATCATCGGCGCCGTCGCCCTGGAGGGTGCCGCCGAGATGGCCGCCGCGCTGCGCGCCGCCACCGCCGCCGCGGACGGCACCCGCGCCCGGGTCGTCGCCCTGGCCCGCGCCTACCTCGAGTTCGCGGAACGCAATCCGGCGGTCTACGACGCCATCTTCCAGCTCGACGGCGGCCTGGCGTTCGCCCGCGAGGACACCCCCGAGCCGCTGAAGGACGCCTTCGCCGCCCTGCTGGAGAGCCTCGGCGAGGTCGCCGGGGACGGCGTCCACCCGGGACTGTTCACCGAGACGTTCTGGGCGGCCCTGCACGGGCTGGCCACCCTGACCCGCGCGGGACGACTGCCGCCGGAGCACACCGGGGCCAGGGTGGAACTGCTGGTGGACCGGCTCGCCGTGCTCTGACACGCCCCCGCCCGCCGTCGGCGCTCATCGAGCGCGAACCGTTACCCGCCCCCGGCGTACGCGGACGTCGGCCGGGGGAGGCTGCGGGGCATGCGAGGGGCGGGGGAGCGGGGAGCCGTGCGGGCGGTCGTCCGCTGGGCGGGGCATCCGGGGACGCTGGCCGCGGTGGCGGTGCTGCTGTTCAACGACCACGTGGGCAAGCGGCTGTGGCCGGGCGCGGTGACCGGGAAGGTCAGCGACCTGGCGTGGATGCTGGTGTCACCGGTGGTCCTGGCGCTGCTGCTGACCCCGGTGCTGTCGCTGATACCGGTGCTGCGGCTGCGCGGGGACCGGCCCGCGATCGCGGGGCTGGCGGCGACGGGCGCGATGTTCGCCTTCGCGAAGTCCGGCCCGTGGGGCGGCGAGGTCGCTTCGGCGGTCTGGTCGTGGAGCGGGGTGCCGAGCCGGATCCAGGGCGACCGGAGCGACCTGCTGGCGCTGCCGGCGCTGGGGGTCTCCTGGTGGCTGTGGAAGCGCTCGCGTGCTGTCGGGCGGTCGTGGCGCCCGACGGCGGCCGTCGCCGTGCCGCTGGCCGTGGTGGCGATGGTGGCCACCGGGCAGTCGCCACAGACAGGCCCGGAGCGGCCTGTGCTGTGGAGCAGGGGCGGGCAGACACTGCTCGACACCCCGGGGAAGCGGTGGATCACCGAGGACGGCGGCGCGACCTGGAGGCGGACGAAGCAGAGCCGCTCGGACCGGCCCCGCCCCGACCGTAGCCAGCCGCAGAACGGCCAGTGCGCGGAGTCCCGACCCCGGTTGTGCTTCCGGCTCCGCGACGTCACCTCGCCGGTGGAGGCGAGCGAGGACGGCGGCTTCAGCTGGCACATGGTCCACGACCCCGGAATGCCGTGGCGCCGGCCTTCGCGTCCGACCCCTGGCTCGGAGCCGCCCTCGTCCTCCCTGCCCGAGGCGTCCTCCCCGTCCGGTCCCCCGTCCCCGTCCGGTCCCCCGTCCCCGTCCGGTCCCCCGTCCCCGTCCGGCACCCCGTCCCCGTCCGGCACCCCGTCCCCGTCCGTGTCACCGACCGACGTCCTGGAGCCCTACGGCGCCGAGCTGCTCGTCATCGAGGCGCCCGAGGGCTGGGTGGTGCTGGCCAACTACCCGAAAGCCGGACTGCTGCGCGGGACACCCGACGGCGTATGGACACAGCAGCAGTATCCCGATCGCAGTACCTTCGTCGCCCCCGAGCAGCCCCGCCGCTGGGCGCTGGGGCTGCCCGTCGCGGTGGCCGCCGGGTTCGCGGGCATGCTGGCGGTCGCGGCCGCCTGGCTGCTGGGTTCCGCCGCACCCGGCGAGCGCCGACGGGAACTGGTGCTCCTGCTGCTCCGTCAGGTGCTCTGCCTGTTCTGGGTCCAGCTCGCCGCCTGGCTGTGCGGCGGCGAGCTGCTGTGGAAGGTGCCCGGGGTGCTGCCGTCGGGAGTGTTGACGGTGGGGCTGCTGCCGATGCTCTGGTTCCTGCGGCGCGGCCCGAATCCGGGGCGACGCCGACTCCGCGCCCTGTCCGCGTTCGCGGCGGGGAGTGCGGTGGTGGCGCTTCTGCCCTACCTCCTGTGGGCTGCGCACCGGACGTCGGCCTGGTCGCAGGCCTCGGGCCTGACTGTCGGCTGGGCCCTGTTCACCACCCTGGCCGGCGCGGCCGTCGGCGCCCTCACCCGGCCCCCGGCCGCCCGTCCGGACGGACCTCAGGATCCGGCCGCCCCGGGACCGGCCGCCCCGGGACCGTCGGCCCCGGGAGCCTGAGCCCCGGACGGCGCCGCGTCCAGCAGGACCTGGCCCGCCGCCGTGCGGTGGTAGAGCACCGAGCGGCCCGCCCGGCGGCGCAGGGCGAGCCCGGCCTCGCGCAGGATGCGCAGATGGCGGCCGACCGAGCCCAGCGGCAGGCCGGTCAGGGCGACCAGCTGACTGGTGGTCTTCGGGGGGTCGAGCGCGACGAGCAGCTCGGCCCGGCCCCGCCCCAGCAGGGCGGCCAGCGCCTCCGGCACCGGGCGGCACTCCTCGTCCACCAGCACGCCCGAGCACGGATACACCACCGCGTACCGGCGCCCGGGCCGCGCGCGCCGCCCGTCCACCGTCGGCACGTCCCAGCAGAGCCAGCTCTGCGTCGGCGTGACCGGCACGAACAGCAGCTCGGCGGCGGTGAGTTCGCGCGGTTCAGCGGCGGGGGCGGCGACGGGTTCGGCGCCGGTCCGCAGGCCGTCGCCGCCGAGCCAGCGCATCCCCGGCCGCAGGTCGCCCAGCGCCGCCGCCCAGCCGCCCGAGCCGAGGGCGGCGGTGCGGGCCAGGATGTCCGCCTCGATGATCCGCCGGCGGCGTGCCCAGTCCGGTGCGACGGTCTCCGACCACACCCACGACAGCAGCTCGGCGGCGCGCCCGGCGAGGTCCTCGTGCCGCAGCAGGAGCGGCGGCAGGGCCGATTCGTCGGCGGCGCCCAGGGTCTCGGCCAGGTCGGCCCGGACGACGGCCGGGGGCGTCGCGCGGACCTCCGCGAGCTCCCGGGCGAACAGCGCCGCCGCGTCCGGCATCGGCGCCGCCGCCCCTGGCGCCGCCGCCCCCGGTGTCGGCGCCCCCGGCGTCGGGGTGAGGAAGGTCGCGTTCCAGCGCGGACCCAGCGCCGTCCGGACGATCGTGGCGGCGACAGGGTCGGCGGCCAGCCGCTCCCGGTAGCGGGGGAGCGCGGCCGCCAGCCACCGCCGCTCGCCGGGGTGGGCGCCGGTGCCCCGGTGGAGCGTCTTCAGTGCCGCGACCGTCTCCGCCAGCGGCGACAGCACGAACCGACTCCCCGCGAGGGTGTCCGCGTCCACCTGCCACCGGTCCACGTCCCGACCCGCCCCTCCCGAACCTCTCGCACCCCTTGCACCTCACGCACCTTTCGCGCCTGGGCGAAAAGCTAACGCGCCGCCGCCCGGGCCGGAAAGACTCCGCCGCATGCGCACCTACCGGGAGCTGTTCCACGAGCGCGAGTTCACCGCGCTGTTCCTGTTCTCCGCAGCCCAGACGGCGGCCCAGACCGTCGCCGGGCTCGCGCTCGGCGTGCTGGTGTTCCGGCGGACGGACTCGCCGTTGCTGGCGGCGCTGGCCATGTTCGGCCCGGCCTTCTCCCAACTGCTCGGCGCGGCCACGGTCCTGTCGGCCGCCGACCGGCTCCCGCCGCGCGCCGCGCTGGCCGGCCTCGGTGTGCTGCTGGCCCTCGGCACGGCCGTCCAGGCGGTGCCCGGCCTGCCGCCCTGGGCACTGTTCCCCGTGCTGCTCGCCCTCGGGGTGGCGGGCGCGGCGGGCGGCGGGGTGCGCTACGGGCTGCTCCACGAACTGCTGAGCCGGGACGGCTACCTGCTGGGCCGCTCCGCGCTGGGCCTGGCCTCCGGGCCGGTCCAGATCGGCGGCTTCGCGGTCGGCGGTGCGCTGGTGGCCGCCCTCACACCGTCCGGCGCGCTGCTCACGGCTGCCGCCCTGCACCTGCTGTCCGCCGGTGCGGCGTGGGCCGGGCTGCGTCGGCGCCCGCCCCGGGCCGCCGGGCGGCCGTCCGTCGCCGCGACGTGGCGGGCCAACGCACGGCTGTGGTCGTCTGCTCCGCGCCGGTGCGTCTACCTCGCGCTGTGGGTGCCGAACGGGCTGGTCGTGGGCGTCGAGGCGCTCTACGTGCCGTACCGGCCGGACGTGGCCGGCCTGCTGTTCGCGGTCGGGGCGCTGGGCATGCTGGTCGGGGACGTCCTTGTCGGCCGGGTGCTGCCCGCGCACCGGCGAGAGGGGCTGGCCGTCCCGCTGTGCGTCCTGCTGGCCGCGCCGTACCTGGGGTTCGCGCTGGAGCCGGGCCTGCCGGTCGCGGCGGCGCTGGTCGCGGTGGCCACCGTCGGGTACGGGGCGGGGCTGCTGCTCCAGGAACGGCTGGTCGCACTGACGCCGCCCGAGCTGAGCGGGCAGGCGCTCGGCCTGCACGGGTCCGGCATGCTGGCGATGCAGGGGGTCGGCGCGGCGGTGGCGGGCGCGTTCGCCGAACTGACCTCGGCCACCACCGCGATGGCGGGGACCGCCGCCGCCTCGCTGGCCGTCACCGCGCTGCTCGCGCCGGGCCTGCGGCGGGACGGTGTCCTCCGTCGCGCCGAGGGCGGTCGATCCGGCGTCAGTGCCACCCCGTGCCCGCAGGACTGACGCACACGCACTGACGCACACGCACTGCTAACATCCGCGCATTCCGAACAATGATCGAACAGAGTGGACGGGCGCGGTGCAGGACGAGTTGCGTAAGCACGACCAGGCGGACGGGGACGGCGCGGTGCGGCGACGACGGGTCGCCATCGGTGTGGCGGCGGGCCTGTGCGCCGTCGCGCTGGTCGGTGCGGGGGGTTGGGCGATGAGCGGGTCCGACTCCGCCGATCCGGCCCCGACCGGTTCGCCGACCGGTTCGCCGACCGGCTCCCCGACCCAGGCCGCCTCGCCGACCACCGAGCCGACCGCCGAACCGACCCTGTCGGCACCCGTGCCGGAGACTCCGTCCACCCCCGCAGCCGCCCCTGCACCGGCCGGGACCGTGCCGGAGCCGACGGCCTCGTCGAACACCCCGTCCACCGTCCCCTCCACCGTCCCCTCCACCGCCCCGACGGCCGAGCGCCCGGCCACCCGGCCCGCGACACCGGCCTCGCCGCGCCCGGCCGCCCCGTCGAAGTCCGCGCCCGCTGCCCCATCCGCCCCCGCTGCCCCGGCCGCCCCGGCCGTTCCCGCGCCACCCGCC
>NZ_LGDO01000018.1:0-29857 GCF_001279805.1 Streptomyces sp. XY431 | reverse complement strand
CCCCGGCCCCGAACCCGCCCCCTCCTCCCGGGCCGCCGCTCACGCCGACGCCGCCGCGATGGCGTCCGCGAGCCGGTCCAGCACCGCGGCCGCCTGCTCGTCCGTGACGGTGAGCGGGGGCAGCAGCCGCAGGACGGCGTCGTGCCGCCCGCCGAGTTCGACGATCAGCCCGCGTGCCAGGCAGGCCTCGCGGACCCGGACCGCGAGCTCGGGCGCGGCCGGCCGGGCCCCGCAGGCGTCCGGCTCCGCGGTCGGGTCGACGAGTTCGACGCCGATCATCAGCCCGCGTCCGCGCACGTCGCCGATCGCGGGGAGTTCCCCGGCCAGCGCGCGCAGCCGTTCGACCATCCGGTCGCCGACCACCGCCGCCCGTTCGGCCAGCCCGTTGGCGGCGACGTAGCGGAGTGTGGCGGCTCCGGCCGCCATGGCCAGCGTGTTGCCGCGGAAGGTGCCGGTGTGGGCGCCGGGCCGCCAGCCGTCGTACTCCTCCCGGTAGACGACGACGGCGAGCGGGAGGCTGCCGCCGATCGCCTTGGAGAGCACCATCGCGTCGGGCACGATCCCGCTGTGCTCGACCGCCCACATCGCACCGGTGCGGCCCACGCCGGTCTGCACCTCGTCGACGATCAGCGGGATGCGGCGCTCGGCGGTGATCCGGCGCATGGCGCGCAGCCAGTCGTCCGGTGCGGGGACGACGCCGCCCTCGCCCTGGACGGCCTCCAGGACCATCGCGGCGGGCGGGGCGACGCCGCCGGCCGGGTCGTCGAGCAGCCGTTCGACGTAGGTGGCCGACAGTTCGGCGCCCGCCGCCCCGCCGACCCCGAACGGGCAGCGGTAGCCGTAGGGGTAGGGCAGTCGGACGACCTCGCCGCCGCCGGGCAGCGGTTCCTTGACGGCGACGTTGCCGGTGAGCGCGAGGGAGCCGGCGGTCATCCCGTGGTAGGCGCCGGTGAAGGCGAGGGCGCCGGAACGGCCGGTCGCGGTCTGCATAAGCTTGAGCGCGGCCTCGACGGCGTCGGTCCCGGCGGGCCCGCAGAAGTGCACCCGCGCCCCGTCGGCGAAGGCGGGCGGCAGGCTCTCGAACAGGGCGGTGGTGAAGTCGTCCTTCTCGGCGGTCGCGAGGTCGAGCAGGTGGAGGGGGGCGCCGCTGTCGAGGGTGCGGCGGATCGCCGCCAGGACCACGGGGTGGTTGTGGCCGAGGGCGAGGGTGCCGGCGCCGGAGAGGCAGTCGAGGTAGCGGCGGCCGTCGGCGCCTTCGACGGTCATGCCGCTGGCGCGCACGGGGACGATCGGGAACGAGCGCGCGTAGGTGCGGGCGGCGGACTCGCGCAGGCGCTGGCGGCGCAGGACGGCGCTCGCCGGGGATGCCGTCCCGGCGGCGGGCGCGGGCGCCGGGCCCGCCGCCGGGACGGTGGCGGCGCGGGGGACGGTCGGACCGGTGGCGGGCTCAGCGGCGAGCGTCAAGGCGGACTCCCAAAAAATTAGGTGAGCCTAACCTTACTTGTCTGCCCTGTCCCGATCCGTCCGGGGGCACCGGAACCACCCTTGCGAGTGACAACCCGTCCGTTCCGTCAACGAGCGGGCCGTCGGGAAGTCACGGTCGGGAGGTCACGACCGAGACCTCTCGGTCGACCGGGGGCCGCCAGGGGACCACCGGGGTTCGACCCGGGGCCGTCCGGACACCATGATCGTCGGCGTGTCAGACTCGGGGCCCCAGGCGCCGCACCGGGCGCCCGCGAGAGGAGTCGGCATGGCACTGTTCGGCAACGCCCACCGGGTGGACAACGGCGAGGCCCAGAAGGAGTTCGCCCGGCTGTTCGGCGAGGGCGAGCAGGTCCACGCCGCCTACCAGCTGGTCCGCGACACCTTCCTGTTCACCGACCGCCGGCTGATCCTCATCGACAAGCAGGGCATCACCGGCAAGAAGACCGAGTACCACTCGATCCCCTACCGTTCGATCACCCACTTCGCCGTGGAGACCGCCGGCACCTTCGACCTGGACGCCGAGCTGAAGATCTGGGTCTCGGGCGCCGCGCTGCCGATATCCAAGAACTTCACCAAGGGCGTCGACATCTACGAGGTCCAGGCCCTGCTCACCCAGTTCGTCACCCGCTGACCCGCGCCACGACCACGGGCGGCCGACCGTCGCGGGTCCGGCCCACATCGGTCCGGCCCCCGTGGGTCCGACCCGCACGGGCCCGGCCCGCGCGGGCCGGTCAGGCCACCGCGCCGCCGACTCCGGTGCGGCCGTCGGGGACGCCGACGATCGTCACGACGACCTGCTCGCGGACGGCCTCGCCGAGCACCCCGGCCAGGGCGTCGGTGGTCGCGACCACCAGGCGGGCGGGAGCGTCCGGCACCTCGGGCACGTGGTAGGCCGCCTCGCGCATGCTGAGCGTGACGAGGGGCGCGTCGTGGTCGACGGGGTCGCCGCCGACGCCGCGCCGGTGCTGCGGGACGCCGATCAGGTCGACCCCGACGAGGCGGCGGAACTCCTGTCCGTAGACGGCGCCGACCGCGTCGGCCAGGGCACTGATCAGCTTCGGTTCCACGGTCCCGTCGAGGGCTTCCTCGCGGATGTGCACGGTGTAGTGCGGCATGGTGGCGACTCCGTTCACAGCGGTCCATAGGATGGCAGCAGCTGGCTTTGCCAGCAAAATACCTTTGGCCTCAAAGATAAATAGAAAGGGGTGTGCCATGTCAAGTCCCACGGCGCACGGCCCTGCCCGGAGCAGTGACGGCGACGGCGACGGCGGGGTCGACGGCGGGGTCGACGACACCGTCAGGGCGCTGCTCCTGCTCATGCCCCGGATGGTGGGCCGGGTCAAGAAGATCCCCGTGCCCGAGGCACTGCAGTCCCTCGCGCTGGCGCCGCGCCACCTCTCGCTGCTCGCCTACCTGCTCCTCGACGGGCCGATGACCGTGAACGAGCTGGCGGCCCGCCTGGAGGTCGCACCGACGACGGTGAGCCTGCTCGTCGGCGACCTGAGCCGGAAGGGAATCCTGGAGCGGCGCGAGGACGAGGCGGACCGGCGCCGGCGGATCATCGGCATCGCCGCAGATCAGCAGCCCGCGATCACGTCCTGGCTCGCCCCGGGTGCGGCCGCGTGGCGCAAGGCCCTGGCGCCCCTCACGCCGGAGCAGCGGAAGCTGTTCGTCGACACCCTGCTCGCGTACGAGGCCGCGGTCGAGAGCGAGGGGCAGGACTGAGTCGGGCGCCGCCCGGAGGGCACCGGCGGGCCCGGCGGACTGCCGGGTCGCCCGCCCCTACCCCCGTCCCCCGGTGCCGCCGGAGCCGCCGGAGCCGCCGGAGCCGCCGGAGCCGCCGGAGCCGCCCGTCCAGCGGTAGCAGAGCTCCGGCCGGCCGACCGTGCCGTACCGGGGCTCCCGGACGGCGAGGCCGGTGTCCACGAGGTGCTCCAGGTAGCGGCGGGCGGTGATCCGCGAGACACCGGCCGCCGCACCGGCGGCGGCGGCCGACAGGCCGGCGCGGTCCGCGCGCAGCACCCCGGCCACGGTGTCCAGCGTCGGAGCGCTCAACCCCTTCGGCAGGGCGGTGCGTTCGGGCATCCGCAGCAGCGCGAGCGCCTGGTCGACCTCGTCCTGCCCGGTGGCCGACCCGGTCCGCGCGAGGGTGTCCCGGTAGCGGGCGTAGCGCTCCAGGCGGTCGTGCAGGGCGGCGGCCGCGAACGGCTTCAGCAGGTACTGGACCACGCCGGCGGACACGGCCCGGCGGACCATCGCGAGGTCGCGGGCGGAGGTGACCGCGATGACGTCGGTGGCGTGCCCGGCCGCGCGCAGGGTGCCGCAGAGCTGGAGGCCGTGCCCGTCGGGCAGGTAGAGGTCGAGCAGCAGCAGATCGACGGGTCGCCCGGCGGCCCGGGCCCGCTCCAGGAAGCGCAGCGCCTCCGCGCAGCCGTGCACGGTGCCGACGGCCCGGAATCCCGGCTCGCGCTCCACGTAGAGGGTGTGGGCGGCGGCGGCCACCGGGTCGTCCTCGACCACCAGGACGGAGATCTCGGCCCGTTCGGCGCTTCCGGCGCTCTTGGCCCGGCCGGTGTCGCGGTTCACGGGGCCACCGCCACGCGCTCGCGCTCCCCCGCGCCGTCGCGCGCCGGGCGGGAGAGCGGCAGCCGGACGGTGAGCACCGCGCCGCGCTCCCGGCCCACCTCGACGGTGCCGCCGTTGCGCCGGGCGGCCTGGGCGACCAGGGCGAGCCCGAGTCCGCGCCCGTGGCCGCTCCGGTCTCCCGCCCCGCTTCCGTGGCCACTGCCGTCGCGGTTGCCGTCGCCGCTTCCTTGGCCGCTCCGGCCGTCCTGCTTGGTGCTCCACCCGCGCCGGAACACGTCGTCCACCGCGCCGGGGTCGATCCCGGCCCCGGTGTCGGCGACCCGCAGCAGCAGGTGCTCCCCGTCGATCCGGGCGGTGACGGTGACCTCCGGGGGCCCGGGGTTCGCGGCCGCGCCGGTGATCGCGGCGTCCACGGCGTTGTCGATCAGGTTGCCGAGGACGGTGATGAGGTCGCGGGCGGTCAGTCGCGCCGGCAGCACGCCGTCGTCGATCGAACTGTCCGGCGTGAGCGTCAACTCCACACCCCGCTCGGCGGCCTGGGCGGCCTTGCCCAACAGCAGGGCGGCCAGCACCGGTTCACCGACGGCGGCCACCACCCGGTCGGTGAGCCGCTGGGCGAGGGCGAGTTCGGCGGTGGCGAACTCCACCGCCTCGCGGTGACAGCCGAGTTCGATCAGCGAGACGACGGCATGCAGCCGGTTGGCGGCCTCGTGCGCCTGCGCGCCGAGCGCCTCGGTGAAGCCGCGCACGGAGTCCAGCTCGCCGCTCAGCGCCTGGAGTTCGGTGTGGTCGCGGAGGGTGAGGACGCGGCCGAGCCCGGTGCCGATGGTGGAGGTGTTGAGCACCACCACCCGCTCGGCGGTCAGATGGACCTCGTCCCGGACCGGAGCGTCGCCGGAGACGGCCGCCAGCAGCGCGTCCGGCAGTCCCAGCCCGTCGACCGGGCGGCCCTCCACCGCCCCCTCCAGGCCCAGGAGTTCGCGCGCCGCGTCGTTGCAGAGCACCACCCGGTGCTCGCGGTCGAGCAGGACCAGCCCCTCCCGGACGGCGTGCAGGGTGGCCTGGTGGTACTCGTAGAGGTGGCTGAGTTCGGCCGGCCCCATGCCGTGGGTGTGCCGCCGCAGCCGGGAGTTGGCGAGGTAGGTGCCGATCCCGCCGACGGCCAGCGCGGCCCCCGCGACCCCCACCAGCGCGAGCAGCGGGCCGCGCAGCCGGGCCGAGATGGACTGCACCGTGATACCGGCGCTGACCAGGGCCACCACCCGGTGCCGCTCGTCCAGCACCGGGGTGACCACCCGCACCGACGGGCCGAGCGTACCGGTGTAGGTCTCGCTGCGGGTCTCCCCGGCGAGCGCCCAGTCGATGTGCCCGAGGAAGGGCCGCCCGATCTGCTCGGGCAGCGGGTGGGTCCAGCGGACGCCGGCGGTGTCCATCACGGTGACGAAGGAGACCCCGGTGTCGACCCGCACCCGCTCGGCGTAGGGCTGGAGCACGGCCGTCGGATCGGGCGCGCCGGCGGCGTCGCGGACGGTCGGCGAGTCGGCGACGGCGCGGGCGACGGCGGTGACCTGGCGGCGGGCCGCGTCGTCGGCCCGCCCGGCGGTGAACAGGTACGCGAGCACCGCCCCGCCCGCGACCACGGCGGCGACGATGACCACTTGGACGACGAAGAGCTGTCCGGCCAGGCTGCGCACCAGCCGGCGCGGCGGGAGAGGGGTACGCGCGGACATGCCTGTCAGTGTGCACCACGGCCCCGGCTGCGCGGACCCCGCTGCGAGGACGGGGTGATGTGAACTCTATGAACGCAAACGTGACCCGCGTCACGCCCGGACCGCATAGTCGGAGCGGCCCACCACCCGGGGCCCCCGGACCGCACGTCGGCGCACCCCCATGAGCGCATCCCCACAGGCGCACGCGCTACCGGGCACAGCAGGGCGAAGGAGCCACAGATGTCGATCACCGGAGCAGCGGCGGGCGCGGGCGCCAGACCGAAGGACCGCACCCACGTCCTCTACCTCGCCGTGATCGCGGCGGTCGTCGCGGGCGTCGTGGTGGGCCTGGCCGCACCGGACTTCGCGGTGGAGCTGAAGCCCATCGGCACGGGGTTCGTCAACCTCATCAAGATGATGATCAGCCCGGTCATCTTCTGCACCATCGTGCTCGGCATCGGCTCGGTCACCAAGGCCGCCAAGGTCGGCAAGGTCGGCGGCCTGGCACTCGGCTACTTCCTCGCCATGTCGACCGTCGCCCTCGGCATCGGCCTGCTGGTCGGCAACCTGCTGGAGCCCGGCGGCGGCCTCCACCTGACCTCCGCGCTCGCCAAGTCCGGCCACGCCCAGGCCGCCGCCGGCGGCGCGCAGTCCACCGCCGACTTCCTGCTCGGGATGATCCCGACCACCATGCTCTCCGCCCTCACCGAGGGCAAGGTGCTGCAGACCCTGCTGATCGCCCTGCTGGCCGGCTTCGCCCTGCAGGCGATGGGCCCGGCCGGTGCACCCGTGCTGCGCGGCATCGAGCACGTGCAGCGGCTGGTCTTCCGGGTCATGGCGATGATCATGTGGGTGGCACCGATCGGCGCCTTCGGGGCGATGGCCGCGGTGGTCGGCGCCACCGGTACGGCCGCGCTGAAAAGCCTCGCCGTCATCATGATCGGCTTCTACCTGACCTGCGCCCTGTTCGTGGTCGTGGTGCTCGGCACCCTGCTGCGCCTGGTCGCCGGCGTCAACATCTTCACCCTGCTGCGCTACCTGGGCCGCGAGTTCCTGCTGATCCTCTCCACCTCCTCCTCGGAGAGCGCCCTCCCCCGGCTGATCGCCAAGATGGAGCACCTGGGCGTCAGCCGCCCGGTGGTCGGCATCACCGTCCCGACCGGCTACAGCTTCAACCTGGACGGCACCGCGATCTACCTGACCATGGCCTCGATCTTCATCTCGGAGGCGATGGACAAGCCGATGTCGGTGGGCGAGCAGCTGTCGCTGCTGGTCTTCATGGTGATCGCCAGCAAGGGCGCGGCCGGCGTCACGGGCGCCGGGCTGGCCACCCTCGCGGGCGGGCTCCAGTCGCACAAGCCGGCCCTGGTGGACGGCGTCGGGCTGATCGTCGGCATCGACCGGTTCATGTCCGAGGCCCGGGCGCTGACCAACTTCGCCGGGAACGCCGTCGCCACCGTGCTGATCGGGCAGTGGACCGGGGAGCTCGACCGCGAGCGGGCCCGGCAGGTGCTGGCGGGCGCGGTGCCGTTCGACGAGCGGACGCTGCTGGACACGGATCCGCACGGCGCCCCGGCGGCCGCGCCGGTCCCGGCCCCGGCCCCGGCCCCGGCCACCACCGCCGCTGCGGCCGCGACGGCGACTACGACGGCGACCACCACGACGGCCGCCTGAGCTGCGGCCCGACCCTCACACTCCCCTGGTCCGGCGCCCCGCCCAACCCCCCGGAAAAGGCGCCGGACCAGGGGTCCCGCATGTCCCGGGACCGAGCGGTCCTCGGGCCGGGCACGAGACCCGCTCCCCCCAGGGGGCGAACGGCCCGCTCAGACCTCCTCCGAGCCGCTGACCGCCCAGCTCAGCCCGGTCGCCGGGTCCTCCAGCGCGAGGTGCAGGTGCCGCAGCCGGTCGGCCGGATCGTCCCAGGTGAAGCAGCGCATCCGCGCGACCAGGGCGCGGACCTCCGCCCGGTCCGCCGACTCCGGCCGCTGCGCGCCGGTCATCGCCGTCAGCACCCGCCACAGCGCCAGCCGCCCGTGGGCCGCTCCGTGCGCGCGGTCCGCGATGCCCGCCTGCACCAGCGCCGGCCAGGCGAGGGCGAACGGCAGGTACCCGCCGGTGACCAGCGGCCCCGGCGCGAGCTGGGCGGCGGCCCCCGCCGCCGGTCCGCGCACGCAGACCGTCCGCGCCCAGCCCGCCAGCTCCGCCAGCGCCCGGGTGGCCGGCTGCCCCGGCAGCCGGGCGCCGGGTTCGGGCAGTTCCACCCGGGCCAGCCCCTCCCGACTGGCGGGCAGCGTCAGCAGGGCGCTGCGCGAACCGCCGTGGCGCAGGTACTCCCGGACCGGCATGCCCTCGGCCCGTCCCACCGACTCCCAGGGCTCCAGCAGCAGCGGCACCCCCTCGGGGTCCGGTTCGGCGCCCCGGGAGAGGTCCTCGCCGAGCAGCACCCGGGTCTGCGCGACCAGCCGCCGCACCGGGGCCGGACCGAGCAGCGGGGCGAGCCGCCGCCAGGTGTGCCGGGTCGCCAGCACCTCCCAGAGCGGCCCGGCGTCGTGGTCGGCCACCCCCGCCGCCGTGCCGGGACCGCCGTCCGCGTCGAACAGTCGTGCGGCGACCTCGGGCGGCGCGGCGTACGCGATCAGGTGGCCGAGCGCGGCGGTGGCGATGCCGGCCCGGCCCTGGGCGGCCGCGACCGCCCAGGCACCGGCCGCCCCGCCGCCGCCCGCCCGGCCTCCGTTTGCCCGGCCGCCGTCCACCAGGTCGCCGTCCGCCAGGTCGAGCGCGACGGCGGCGGCACGGGCCTGCCGGTAGGCGCCCAGCAGTTCGATCCAACGGCCCTCGTCCACCAGGGAGCGGAGCCGATGCTCCTCGTACGTGATCACGATTTGCAGCGTACGGGGCGAGGCCGGAGCTGAGCTGACTTGCCGTCAGACCGGTGCGTCGGACCCCGCGCGCGCCCCTGGCACATGCCCGGGCGGGGGTCCGGGCCCGGCCCCGGACCCGGCGGGTGACTCGCATTCTTGTTCGAGGACATTCCGCAGTCGGTCCAGCGCCCGGCGCCGGGTGACCGCCAGGGTGGAGCGGTGCACTCCGAGGAGCTCGGCCGCCTCCTCCAGGCTGTAACCGTCGAGGTCGACCAGCAGCACCGCCCGGGCCTGCTTCACCGTCAGACGGCGCAGCAGTCGCACCACTTCCCAGTGCGCCTGCAGCTCGGCCACCCCGCCGCCCGACGGATCGTCGTACCCATCGCCGCACCCGCCGGCCGGCCCGATGTCCTCGATCGCCTCGTACGGGAGCAGCCGGCGGCGATCGCGGCGCCACTCGTCGCGCACGACGTTCGCCATTGCGGTGAACGCGTAGGCGTAGGGCCGGGGATGGCCGAGGAAGCGGGCGGGATTCCGGGCAATCCGCAGATACGCCTCGTGGACAACGTCACCCGCGCCGAACGGGTCCCCGAGCATGCGCACGGCGGCACGCTGGAGCCTGGGCAGCATTGCCGTGAACACCCGGTCGAATTCCGCCGATTCGGCCGACGGGCGCGGACGCGGACGCGGATCCGCCCCGCCTCGGCATCCGGCCGTGATTCCCATCCCGCCCCCTCGGAAATCGGCACCCCGAAGGCCCGGTCGGTGGATATCGGCCCGTCGGCCGCACGGTCTTGTGACGCACATCACATCATAGTTCGTCGTCCCACCGTTCCGCAGCCATTCGCATGCGGGGGCAAGAGGGGGCGGGAGGGGGCTCCGGGGCGACACCGAGCCGACTTTGCAAAGTCCCGGAGCACTTTGCAAAGTCGCACCAGCACTTTGCAAAGTGCTCCGAGTACCCACCCGCAGGCGATGCGCCAACGGCGGCCGGGCGCACGGGCGTTCGGATTCCCATCGGCCGGGACGACCGACCCCCGAGACGACCGCACTCCGGAACGGCCCGGGCCGGGCGGTGCCCCCGGGCCGGGCGGACTCCGCGCGGAGGCCGGGGTGGTGGAGCGACGGTGCTTCTTGTGCCGTCCGTGCGTGCGCTTCCGACCCGGGGTGCATGGGACGCTATCGGCGCGGCCGCCCGGCGGCGGCGAGGATCCGCGAATCCGCCCGCGGCACCGGGGTGCTGTGTTGGAATGTCCCGGTCGTGTGCCCGACCGTTCCGGCCGCCATGACGGCGGAGTGCCCGGGGCCGGGCGCTCTCCGCATCCAACTCCCCCGCGCCGTCCGCCGCTTGCCTTCGGCCACGTGGCGCCAGCCGCTTGCCGTCAGCCGCGCGGCGTCAGCCGGACCCGCATCGGGCTCCGCACCTGGAGCGTGATGCCCTGGCCCAGCCGGACGCCGCGGTCCACCGCCTCGAACTCGAAGTCCCGCAGCAGCGCCCCCAGCGCCAGCACCGACTCCAGCATGGAGAAGTGCTGCCCTATGCACGCCCTCGGCCCGCCCCCGAACGGGTACCAGGCGTACCGGTGGCGCTCCTTCTCCCGCTCGGGCAGGAAGCGGTCCGGGTCGAAGCGGTCCGGCTGCTCCCAGTGGTCCGGGTGCCGGTGGGTGACCCACGGCGCGAGGATGACCTGGGCACCGGCGGGCACCACGTACCCGTCGATCACCGACTCGGCCACCGAGCGGCGCCCCATCTGCGAGGCGGCCGGGTAGAGCCGCATCGCCTCCTTCAGCACCTGGGTGAGGTAGGGCAGCGCGTCCAGGTCCGCCGCCACCGGCGCCCGTCCGGCCAGTACGGCGTCCGCCTCCTCGCGGGCCCGGCGCCGCTGCTCCGGGTGCTTGGCCAGCAGGAAGAGCGCAAAGGCGAGCGAGGTCGCCGTGGTCTCGTGCCCGGCGAGCAGGAAGATCAGGACCTGGTCGCGCAGTTCGGCCGGGTCGAGCCGCTCCCCGTCCTCGCCCCGGGCCCGGGTCAGCAGCTCCAGCAGGTCCTCCGGACCGGCGGCGTCGGCCACACCCGCCGCCCGCCGGACCGCCCGCTCGGCGATGATCCGGTCGCACACCGCGTAGAGGTCGCGCTGCGCGCCGGCGGCCCGCCGGTTGGCGGGAGTCGGCCAGCCGCGGGGCACCTTCACCGGCGCGAAGCCGCGTTCGAGGACGAACTCGCCGAGCACCGGGAAGCTGTGGTGCACCACCCGCACCGCCGCCTCCACGTCCGCCCCGAAGAGGATCCGGGACACCGTGCGCAGCGCGAACCGCGACATCTCCTCCGCGACGTCGACCACGCCGCCGGGGACCACCCGCCAGCGGTCGGCGAGCACCGCGCACTCCTCCCCGACCGCCTCCGCGTAGCCGTCCACCCGGCGCCGGGTGAACAGCGGCTGGATCAGCCGGCGCTGGCGGTGGTAGTCGCCGTCCTGGCTGGTCAGCAGGCCGTTGCCGAGGCTGGTCCGCAGCTCGTCGTAGAAGCTGTTGTCCTTGCGGAAGTTGGCGGCCTCGCTGCCGAGCACCTGGTGCGCGCCCTCCGGCGAGAACACCGCGTAGAACTCGGCGCGCAGCCCTGGCGGCCCGGCGGCGAAGCGGACGACGTCGCCGTAGTCGCGGCGGGCGTCGAGGTACGTCCGCAGCGGGCGCCTGGTCAGGTCGAGCAGCGAGCCCACCAGCGGGAGTCCGGGCGGCCCGGGTATCCGGGTGATGGTGGTGGCGGTGCCGGTAGTACTGGTGGTGCCGGTGGTCGCGGCGGTCAGCGACATGTCCCCTCCTCGGTCGTGCGCCTCACCGGTCCCGCGTCCGGTCGGGCACCCCCGCCCCCGACCGCGCGACCGGTCGGTCGTGCCCCCCGATCCGTCCCCAAAGCAACTGCCGGGTAATCGGCACAGAAGGGGCGCACAGAGTGCTGCCGACGCGCGCCACCCCGCGCTCACCGGCCGCCCCGCGCCCCTCCGACACCGGGCACCCCGGGGCCGCTTGCGTCTTCCGACAGGCCCGCCACCCGCTTCGGCACCCCTGGCCTGTGCAATGAGACAGACGAAATTCAGCCCGCATGTGCGGCACTATGATCGGCGTAATGGCCGCACCTGCGGCATTGACCCCGCGCCCCTCCCGGCGCGCCCAGGAGGGGAAGCCAAGGAATGACCATCCGCAGACTCACCGCCACCAGGCTCACCGCCACCGCGGCAGCGGCGCTCGTCCTGGCCCTCGGCGCCACCGCCTGCAGCAGCGGCAGCGACAGCGACGCCAAGAGCAGCAGCAGTTCCCCCGCCGCCCCCGGCACGGGCGCGGCGACCGGTGCCGGCACGAGCGCGGCCGGCGTCCCGAAGGCCTCCGGAGCGATCACCGTGTTCGCCGCCGCCTCGCTCAAGGAGACCTTCACCGACCTCGGCAAGAAGTTCGAGGCCGCCAACCCCGGCGCCAAGGTCACCTTCAACTTCGGCGGCAGCTCCGCCCTCGCCACGAGCATCAACTCCGGCGCCCCGGCCGACGTGTTCGCCGCCGCCAGCCCGGCCACCATGAAGACCGTCACCGACGCGGGCGGCGCCACCGGCGAGCCGAAGACCTTCGTGCGCAACACCCTCGCCATCGCCGTCCCCAAGGGCAACCCCAAGCACGTCGCCGGCCTCGCCGACCTGGCCGCGCCGGGCGTGAAGGTCGCGCTCTGCGCGAAGGAGGTGCCCTGCGGCGCCGCCGCGCTGACCGCACTCAAGGCCGCCGACGTCAACCTCACCCCGGTCACCCTGGAGCAGGACGTCAAGGGCGCGCTGACCAAGGTCGAGCTGGGCGAGGTCGACGCCTCGCTCGTGTACCGCACCGATGTGCGGGCCGATGCTGCGAAGATCGACGGCGTGGAATTCCCCGAGGCCGCCAAGGCCGTGAACGACTACCCGATCGCCGCCCTGGCCAAGGCGCCGAACAAGGACGGCGCCGCCGCCTTCGTCGCCTACATCCAGTCGTCCGAGGCGCAGCAGGTGCTGACCGCGGCGGGCTTCCAGGCGCCGTGATCCGTCGCACCGGCCGCGCGGGCGGCACGGCGGGCGGCACCGGGTCCGGAGACTCCTCAGGACCGGGCCCGGGCCCGCTCCCGGACTCCGCCCCGGGGACCGGCCGGCCGCGCCGCCGCGGCCGACGGCGGGCGGGCCGGGTGCCGGTCGCCCTGCTGCTCCCCGCGCTGCTCGGCCTGGCGTTCCTCGTCCTCCCCCTGGTCGGTCTGCTGGTCCGGGCGCCCTGGAGCGCGCTCCCGGAGCAGCTCACCAGCCCGCAGGTGTGGGAGGCGCTGCGCCTCTCGCTCGTCTGCGCGACGGCCGCCACCGCGGTGTCCCTGGTCCTGGGCGTGCCGCTGGCCTGGCTGCTGGCCCGGACCGAGCTGCCGGGCCGACGGCTGGTCCGGGCCCTGGTCACGCTGCCGCTGGTGCTGCCGCCGGTGGTCGGCGGCGTCGCGCTGCTGCTGGTGCTCGGCCGGCGCGGCATCGTCGGCTCCTGGCTGGACTCCGCCTTCGGCATCACCCTGCCGTTCACCACCACCGGCGTGGTGATCGCGGAGGCGTTCGTCGCGATGCCGTTCCTGGTGATCAGCGTCGAGGGCGCGCTGCGCGCCGCCGACCCGCGCTACGAGGAGGCCGCCGCGACGCTGGGCGCCTCCCGGCTGACCGCGTTCCGGCGGGTCACCCTGCCGTTGATCGCCCCGGGCATCGGGGCCGGCGCCGTGCTGGCCTGGGCGCGGGCGCTGGGCGAGTTCGGCGCGACGATCACCTTCGCGGGAAACTTCCCGGGCCGCACGCAGACCATGCCGCTGGCCGTCTACCTCGCGATGGAGTCGGACCCGGAGGCGGCGATCGCGCTGTCCCTGGTGCTGCTGGTGGTGTCGATCGCGGTCCTGGCCGGCCTGCGCGAGCGCTGGATGTCCGCGCCGTGAGGCCGACTGCCGCCCCTGTCCCGGTCCTCGCCTCCCTCCCTGTCGTCCCCGGCCCTGTGCCTGTCCCCGTCCCCGGAGTGCCGCGCCGATGACCTCCCACCCCGGCGCCGCCGGTCTGGACGCCCGGCTGCGGGTCGACCGCGCCGCCTTCACCCTGGACCTCGCCCTCACCGCCGCCCCCGGCGAGGTGGTCGCGCTGCTCGGCCCGAACGGCGCCGGGAAGTCCACCGCTCTGCGCGCGCTGGCCGGTCTGCTGCCGCTCGGCGCCGGCCACCTGCGGCTGGACGGCGACGTCCTGGAGGACCCGGCCCAGCGGCTGCACACCCCCGCCGAGGAACGCCCGGTCGGCGTGGTCTTCCAGGACTACCTGCTCTTCCCCCATCTGAGCGCCCTCGACAACGTCGCCTTCGGCCCGCGCTGCCGAGGCCGTTCCAAGCGCGAGGCACGCGCCGAGGCCGCCGGCTGGCTGGAGCGGATGGGCCTGGCCGAGCACGCCGCCGCCCGCCCGGCCCGGCTCTCCGGCGGGCAGGCCCAACGGGTGGCGCTCGCCCGGGCGCTCGCGGTCCGGCCGCGGCTGCTGCTGCTGGACGAGCCGCTGGCCGCCCTGGACGCCCGCACCCGGCTCGATGTGCGGGCGCAGCTGCGGCGCCACCTGGCCGAGTTCGAGGCGGTCGCGGTGCTGGTGACGCACGATCCGCTGGACGCGATGGTGCTGGCCGACCGGCTGGTGGTGATCGAGGGCGGGCGCGAGGTGCAGTCCGGCCTGCCGGCGGAGATCGCGCGGCGGCCGCGCACCGACTACATCGCCCGGCTGGTCGGGCTGAACCTCTACCGGGGCACCTCGGCCGGGCACCGGGTGACGCTGCCGGACGGCGCCGTGCTGACCACCGACGAGAACCTGTCCGGGCCGGTCTTCGTCGCCTTCCCGCCGTCCGCCGTCGTCCTCCACCGCTCGCGGCCGGAGGGGAGCGCGCGCAATGTCTGGGAACTGACGGTCAACGGGCTCGACCTCCACGGCGACCAGGTGCGGGCCGACCTGGCGGGCGCCGTCCCGATGGCCGCCGACCTCACCCCGGCGGCGGCCGCCGAACTGGGCCTGGCACGGGGCTCGACGGTCTGGGCCGCGGTCAAGGCCGCCCAGACGCACGCCTATCCGGCCTGAACGCCGCCGGCCTCCGGGCCCCGCTCCCGCCCGGCCGCCCAGGTCTGCGGTGGTCACTCGGTGGGCGTCACGAAGCCCGACTCGTAGGCGAGGATGACCGCCTGGGTCCGGTCCCGCGCGCCGAGCTTCGCCAGCATGCTGCTGACGTGGGTCTTCACGGTCTGCACCCCGAGGAAGAGCTGTTCGGCGATCTCGCCGTTGGTCAGTCCGCGCGCCACCAGGCGCAGCACCTCGGCCTCGCGTTCGGTCAGGGCGGCGCGGGACATCGTGCCGCGCGCCGCCGCGTTGCCCTGGGCGGCTGCGAGCCGACGGATCTGGGCGGGGAAGAGCAGCGACTCGCCGGCCGCCACCAGCCGTACGGCCTGGGCGATCTCGCTCGGCCGGGCGCGCTTGAGCAGGAAGCCGTCCGCGCCCGCCCGCAGCGCCTGGTAGACGTAGTCGTCGATCTCGAACGTGGTGACGACCAGGATCTTCGGCGCGTACCCGCCGGGTGCGGCGGCGTCGCGGACCAGTTCGCGGGTGGCGGCGAGGCCGTCCAGACCGGGCATCCGAACGTCCATCAGTACCACCTGCGGGCGCAGTCGGCGGGCGAGTGCGATCGCCTCCGCGCCGTCCGTCGCCTCCCCCACCACCCGCAGGTCTCCCTGCGCCTCCAGCACCACCCGCAGGCCGGCCCGGACGAGTTCCTCGTCGTCGGCCAGCAGAATGTCGATCGTCACCCGCCCAAGCGTAGGGGTACCCGAACGGTCAGCACCCACTCGCCGGACTCGGTGCCGGCCGTGGCCTCGCCGCCCAGCAGTACGGCCCGTTCGCGGATGCCCCGAAGTCCCTTGCCGCCCCGGCGCGGTGAGCCGCCGTGGGAGCGGGCGGACTGCGGGCGGAGGGCGTTGGCGCAGCGCAGTTCCAGGCTGCCGTCCCGGACGGCGACCCGGACGCTGATCGGCTCCCCCGGCGCGTACTTGAGGGCGTTGGTGACGCCCTCCTGGACGATCCGGTAGCCCTCGCGGGAGAGCACCCCGGGGAGGGCACCGGAGGGGACGTCGACCCGGGCCTCGACGGGGCTGCCGGCCGCCCTGGCGGTCTCGAACAGGGCGGGGAGCCGGTCGATCCCGGGCCGTTCCCGGGCGTCCTCGCCGCTGCCGGGGCCGGTCCCTGGGCCGGTCCCGGGGGCTGGAGCGGGGCCGCCCGGTTCATCTGGTCCGCCCGGGTCGCGCAGCAGGGCGAGCGTGCGCTCCAGGTCGTCCATCGCCCGCCGGCCGGTCTCCTCGATGACCTCCAGCGCCTTGGCGGCGAACGCCGGGTCGCCGACCTCGCGCGCCGCCCCGGCCTGGAGGACCGTCACCGTCAACGCGTGGCCGATCGAGTCGTGCAACTCGCGCGCCAGCAGATTGCGTTCCAGCAGGCGTTCGGCGCGGAGCTCGGCGGCGGCCAGGCGCTCCGCCGGGGACGGCCCCAACAGCCTTACCGCCATGGCGAGCTGGAGCCGCCCGGCCCAGACGACCAGCCAGCCGAGCGCGAACAGCAGTACCGGCGCCAGCAGCGGCGCCCAACCCGGCCGGCCCGCCCCGGCCGACCGCAGCCCGAACACCGCCTGCTCCGGCCGCGCCACCAGGTCGAAGGCGGCGGCGGGCACGAGGACCGAGGCCCCGCCGACGAGCCCGCCGAGGACCACCCGGCCGACCAGCCAGGCCGCCGTCCGCCGCCGGTCGGCCCAGCCGCGGGCGGGCTCGACGGCGATGTCCTGCTCCCGGTCGGGCACCAGCAGCAGCCGCGCCTGCACGCCCTCCGCCCGCCGCATCGCGGGCACCAGCGCGGCCAGCCCCAGCAGCGCGGCGTCCAGGGGCACCGCCCGCGCCAGCAGTTCGCCCGAACTCCACCCCTCGACGCCCGGACAGACCATCAGCACGACGCCGACGAAGACCAGGCCGATCACCAGGTGCAGCCAGCGCGCGTAGGTGGTGGCGCTCAGCAGTGGCGCGAGTATTCGGGGCATCGCGCCATCCTGCCAGGTCAGGGCCCCGCGGAAACTCCCTCTCGGGAGGGAGGCGGATCCCCTCCCGGGCGGGATCCGCCGGACCCCCTGGCCGCGGTCCCATGGAGTCACCGAAGCACGGAGGAACGGAGGACGGTCGTGATCAAGGTGGAGGGCCTCACCAAGGAGTACGGCGGGGCACGGGTGGTGGACGGGCTCGACTTCGAGGTCGCCCCGGGGGTGGTGACCGGCTTCCTGGGGCCCAACGGCGCCGGGAAGAGCACCACCATGCGGCTGATCCTCGGCCTCGACCGCCCGACCGCGGGCCGGGCCCTGGTCGACGGCCGCCCGTACGCCGAACTCGACCGCCCGCTGCGGCGGGTGGGGGCACTGCTCGACGCGCAGGCCCTGCACGGCGGCCGCACGGCTCGCGGCCACCTGCGCTGGCTGGCCGCGAGCAACGGCCTGCCGGACCGCCGGGTCGACGAGGTGCTCGACCGGGTCGGCCTGACCGGGGCGGCCGGGCGGCGGATCCGCGGCTTCTCGCTCGGCATGCGCCAGCGCCTCGGGGTGGCCGCGGCACTGCTCGGCGATCCACCGGTGCTGATGCTCGACGAGCCGGTCAACGGCCTCGACCCGGAGGGCATCCGCTGGATCCGCACCCTGCTGCGCGGACTGGCCGCCGAGGGCCGGGCGGTGCTGGTCTCCTCGCACCTGATGACGGAGATGGCCCTGACCGCCGACCACCTGGTGGTGATCGGCCGGGGCCGGCTGCTGGCGGATGCGGCGACCTCGGACTTCATCGACCGCCACGGCCGGACCAGGGTCCGGGTGCGGGCCGTCGACCCGGTCCGGCTGGCCGCGCTGATGCTGCGTTCGGGCCTGGACGCGCAACCCTCGGCGGACGGCGCCTGGGAGGTCGCCGGCGCGACGGCCGAGTCCGTCGCCGCCCTGGCCGCCGCCGACGGCGTGGTGCTGTTCGAGATCGCCGTCCAACAGGACTCCTTGGAGGAAGCATTCATGCGGATGACCGCCGACAGCGTCGAGTACCGGGCGGTGGCCGCATGACCACCGCGACGACCACCAGGACGTCGACCACCAGGACGACGACCGTGTCCGGCTCGCTGATCCCTGCCGCCCTGCGCGCCGAACGGATCAAGTTCACCACCCTGCGCTCGCTCTGGATCACCCCGCTGATCGGCCTGCTGCTCACGGTCGGGTTCACCACCACCGTCGCCGCCACCCTCGGCGACAAGGACGAGAGCATCACCTCCGACCCGGGCGTCGGCATCCACTACGGCCTCAACTTCGGCCAGGCGGCGCTGGTCTGCTTCGCCGTCCTGCTGTTCGGCCAGGAGTTCAACACCCGCATGATCGGGCTCTCACTGACCGCAGTCCCGCACCGCGGCCGCCTCTACGGCGCCAAGCTCGCCCTCGCCGCGGCCGTCGCCCTCGCCGTCGGACTGCTCGGGACGGCCGGGGCGTTCGCCGGCTACGCCGCCTTCGTACCGGAGGTCTGGGACGGCCCCGCCCTGGTGCGCAGTGCCACGGCGGGTGTGCTCTACCCGGTCCTGCTGGTGGTGTTCTGCCTCGGGCTGACCGCCGTCCTGCGCAATCTCACCGCGGCGATGGGCCTGCTGCTGCCGGTCGTCTTCCTGCTCTCCCCGCTGCTGTCCGGGGTCCCGGTCGTGCGTCACGCCGTGCAGTTCCTGCCCGACCGGGCCGGCCAGTACGCGCTGCGCTACACCGAGGACCCGCAGGTGGCGTACGGGCACTGGACCGGCCTGCTGATCATGGCCCTGTGGGCCGCCGCCGCCACCTACGGCGGAATACGCACCCTGCGCCGCCAGGGGTTCTGACACCGCGCCACCGAGGTGGGGCGCACGGCCCGGGTCGAGCCGCTCGACCCGGCCGCCGTCCTCGCCTTCCACCGCATCCCTCGGAGCGGCGCGGCGGGTGCCCTTCTCAGCCGCGCAGCGCCGGGTGGTCCGCCACCACGGTGCAGCTCCCCGGGGCGATCTCGGTGAAGCCCGCGTCCTGCACCAGCGGGAGCCCGCTCGCCACGAGTTCCGCCCACGCCTCCGGCGTCGCCGTGCGGACGGCGAGCGCGAAACCGCTCTCCGCCCACTCCTTGCGCCGGGCGTCGTCCAGCCGCCACCAGGCGAGCTGCGCGGCATGGCCGGTCTGCGCCATCGTCTTGCCGGCGCTCATCTCCAGCTCCGGGTTCAGCCACAGCACCGGCACACCCGGCGTCGCGGCGCCGACCGGACCGGCCTCCTCCAGGTCGGTGCCCGACACCTGGAGCTTGGCCAGTTCCTTGGGCCAGCCGTCCAGCGGAACCGGCGGGAACACCCGCACCTCCGCCTCCAGCCCCGTCACCGTGATCCCGGGCAGCTCCCCGGCCCGGCGCCACTCGCCGCCCCGGGCCCGCCGGACCACCTTGCGGATCCGCGCGTCCTCCCAGGCCAGCACCCGCTCCGCCCACTCACCCTCCGCCTCGACCACCCGCGGGTCGTTCAGCAGGGTCAGCACCGCCCGCGCCGAGGTCTCCAGCGCGTCGGTCCGCCCGGGCGGCGTCGCGCGCTCCATCCGGACCACCAGCGGCAGCACGTACTGCTGCCGGGCGTCGCGGTCCTCGGGCATAGGGTCTGGAACGGGGGCGTCGAACGGTGAGGTCACCCGACCAGCATGCCAGCCCCCGCCCCGCGGCGATCACCGCGGGGCGCCCGGCACCCGGCACCCGGCACCCGGCTCCCCACGTCCGACGTCCGGCTCCCGGCTCCCGGTCAGCGGCGGTAGCCGCGCTGCGCGTCCCGCTCCTCCGCGTCGTCGTAGTTCAGGAACCAGCCCTCCGGATGCGTGGCGGTGAGCAGCAGTTCGGCCCGCTGCTCCGCGGTCAGCTCCGGGTCGCCGTCGTCCGGCCCGTAGACGCCGAACAGCTCGTCGTGGCAGCCGTCCCAGTCGTAGTCGTACAGGTCCGCGGGCAGGTCGCCCATCATGTCGGCGACCGACTCGGGCTGCGCGCCGAGCAGTGTCCGGGCGTCGACCAGGGCCATCCGCAGCGCGATCTCCTCCGCCAGGCAGCGCGGCAGCGGCCATTCACCGAGCGCGAGGTCGTCGGCGAGGTCGTCGAAGGTGCGGGCCATCGCCCGGCGCCAGCTCCGGTGCAGCCGCCAAGTGCGTTGCGGCAGCCTCCCGAACACCGTCCAGTCCGCCTCCTCGCCGTCGGTGACCGGCTCGTCCTCGTGCTCGTCGAGGTCGTCGTAGGCGGCGTCGGCCAGCCCGAGCAGCTGGGCGTGGAGCAGGCACGCGGTGCGCGGGGTGAGCGTCCAGTCGCCCGCCGCGCTGCCGCCCTCCTCCTCGTCGCCGTCCAGCGGGAACAGCTCGGCGAAGTCCGGCGCGAAGTCCTCGGTGACGCTGATCTCCAGCGTGCCACCGACCGCCTCGACCCCGGGGATCGCCGCCACCAGCCGGTCCGGGTGCAGCAGTGCGCCGAGTGCCGCGTTGGCGTCCTCGGCCACCTCGCGCAGCAGTTCACGGCGCTGTCCGGCCGGATCGATGCCCTCGAAGTCCAGTTCCTCCACGGCCGCGATGGCCGCGGCGCGCAGCGCCGGCCAGTTCGTGATCCGCAGTCCCAGGACCACCGTCGCCTCGATCTCCTGCGCGCCCGAGTCCTCCGCCGCGCCCGGCCCCTGTGGATGATCGCTTCGCTCGCCCATGGGGCTACGGTACGGCCTTTCGGCCGTCCGATCACCGGTCTGTTCCGGCTACCCTACGCGTTCTCGCCGTCACTGCTCCGCCTTCTCCCGGCCGCACCCCCGCGCGCCTCTGTTCGACGGCGTCGAACCGCCCGCAGGATGGGCGCCATGGCAAACATCGACGAGTACGGCGGCGGGCAGCGCCCGGACGCCCAGGTACTGGTAGTGACCACCAACGACATCCCCGGCTACCGGGTGGACCATGTGATCGGCGAGGTCTTCGGCCTGACCGTGCGCAGCCGGCACATCGGCAGCCAGATCGGCGCCTCGTTGAAGTCGCTGGTCGGCGGCGAGCTGCGCGGCCTGACCAAGACCCTGGTGGAGAGCCGGAACGAGGCGATGGAGCGGCTGGTCGAGCAGACCAAGGCGCGCGGCGGGAACGCGGTGCTGATGTTCCGGTTCGACGTCACGGAGGCGGCGGACGTCGGCACGGAGGTCTGCGCGTACGGGACCGCGGTGGTGATCTCCCCGGCCACGGCCTGAGCCGGGGCGGTCCGATCCGGGTCAGGCCCGGCCCTGGAACCGGACGGGCCCGCGGTGCCGAGGTTCCGGTTCGACGTCACGGAGGCGGCGGACGTCGGCACGGAGGTCTGCGCGTACGGGCCCGCACACAGCCGTGTTCCCGGCCCGGTGGCGGCCGGGAACACCCGCCGGGCACCGGATGTTTCACCGGCGTGACTGTTTACGGTGCAACCAACTCCGGCCCGGTCCGCCGGGTCGACGTCGTGGTGATCGGCGCGGGTCAGGCGGGCCTGTCCGCCGCCTACCACCTGCGCCGCCGCGGCTTCGCCCCCTACCGCGAAGCCGTCGGAGGCGGCGGGGCGAGCGAGGCCGGCGACACCGGCGGAGGGTTCGTCGTCCTCGACGCCGACGACGCCCCCGGCGGTGCCTGGGCCCACCGGTCGCCCTCGCTGCTGATGGCCACCGTGCACGGTTTCCACGACCTGCCCGACGTCGAACTGCCCGAGGTCGACCCGAACGCACCGGCGCGCGAAGTCGTCCCGGGGTACTTCGCGGCGTACGAGGCACAGCACGCGCTCCCCGTGGTGCGCCCGGTCCAGGTCCTGGCGGTGCGCTCGGAATCGGCGCGGCCCGACGCCCGGCTGCTGGTCGAGACCGACTCCGGCACCTGGTCGGCCCGGGCCCTGATCAACGCCACCGGCACCTGGACCCGGCCCTTCCTGCCCCACTACCCGGGCCGGTTCGCCGGACGGCAACTGCACTACGCCGCGTACCGGGGGCCGGAGGAGTTCGCCGGCAAGCGGGTCCTGGTGGTGGGCGGGGGCGCCTCGGCGATCCAGGTGCTGTCGGAGGTCGCGGCGGTCGGCGAGACCGTCTGGGTCACCCGCACCCCGCCGGTGTACCACGCCGGGCCGTTCACCCCCGAGTACGGGCGCGCCGTGGTCGCCAAGGTCGAGGAACGGGTCCGCCAGGGGCTGCCGGTGCGCAGCGTGGTGAGCGTGACCGGGCTCGGACCGTCGGTGGCCTACCGCCGCGCCGAGGAGCTGGGCGCGCTGCGGCGCCGGCCGATGTTCGACCGCCTCACCGAGCACGGGGTCGCCTGGGGGGACGAGGAGCTCGCCGTCGACGCGATCGTCTGGGCGACCGGCTTCCGCCCCGAGGTCGGCCACCTCGCCCCGCTCGGCCTGCGCTCCCCCGGCGGCGGCATCGCGCTGACCGGCACCCGGGCCACCGCCGACCCCCGGGTCCACCTGGTCGGCTACGGGCCGTCCGCCAGCACCGTCGGCGCCAACCGCGCGGGCCGGGCGGCGGTCAACGAGATCGTCGGGCTGCTCGGCGCCCCGGCCGGCGCCGCGGTGGCCGCCGTCGAACCGGCGGCCGTCGCGGTGGCGGCCGTCGAACCGGCGGCCGTCGCGGTGGCGGCCGGGTAGCGCCTGACCGGGGAGGGGAGCGACCGGCCGCCCGTCAGCGGTCGAAGTCGACCGTCACCCGGTCCGTCACCGGACGGGCCTGGCAGGTGAGGACGTAGCCGGCCGCCAACTCCTTCTCCTCCAGGGCGAAGTTGCGCCGCATCGACACCTCCCCCTCGGTGACCAGGGCGCGGCAGGTCCCGCACACCCCGCCCTTGCAGGCGAACGGCAGGTCCGGCCGGGAACGCTGCGCGCCGTCCAGCACCGACCGGTCGCGCGGCAGGCTGAGCGTGCTGCCCCGGCCGTCCAGGACGACGGTGACCTCGCTGCGTTCGACGCCCTCGGCACCGTCCGCCGCACCCGGCGTGTCGTCGGCGCGTTCGCCGATCGGCTCGTCCTCGGCGTGGAACAGCTCCTGGTGCACCCGCTCCGTCGGCACGCCCAGCCCGCCGAGCAGCTCCTTCGCCCCGGTGACCATCCCGAACGGCCCGCAGAGCCACCAGTGACCGACCGCCGGCACGTCCACCAACGCCCGCAGCAGGGCCTCGACCCGCTCCGGGTCGAGCCGGCCGCTGAGCAGTTCGGCGTCCCGGGTCTCCCGGGAGAGCACGTGGACCAGCTGGAAGCGGCCCAGGTAGCGGTCCTTCAGATCGGCCAGCTCGTCCGCGAACATCACGGTGTCGCTGCGGCGGTTGCCGTAGAGCAGGGTCACGGTGGAGGCGCGGTCGGCGGCCAGCACGGAGGCGGCGATGGACAGCATCGGCGTGATGCCGGAACCGGCGGCCAGCAGCACATGGTCGGCGGGCTCGCCGAGGTCGGGGGTGAACAGGCCGGACGGCGTCAGCACCTCCACCTCCTCCCCCGGCCCGGCGTCCCGCACCAGCCAGCGGGAGAACAGGCCGCCCGGCACCTCGCGCACGGCGATGCGCAGCGGGCCGCCGACGGGGGCGCAGATCGAGTACGAGCGGCGCTCGTCGACCCCGTCCACCACCCGGCGCAGCGTCAGCGTCTGCCCCGGCCGGAACGCGAACGCCTCCGCGAGCCCGTCCGGCACCGCGAAGGTCACGGCGACGGCGTCGTCGCAGAGCCGTTCCACTGCCGCGATCCGCAGGGCGTGGAACGCCGGCCGGCGGGCCGGGCGGACGGGCGACGGCTCGGCGGACGGCGGCGTGGTCGGCTCCGCCGACGGCGGGACGGCCGACGGGGCGGCCAGCGGGGCGGCCGGGACTGCCGGGACTGCCGGGACTGCCGGGACTGCCGGGACTGCCGACGGGACGGCTGGTGGGACGGCGGCCATTCAGATCTCCTTGACGCGTTCGAAAGGCTCGCGGCACTCGCGGCAGCGCCACAGCGCCTTGCACGCGGTGGAGCCGAAGCGGGACAGCTCCTCGGTGTCGGTGCCGCCGCAGAGCGGGCAGGCGACGGGCGCGGCGGCCTCGACCCGGGTCGGGCCGAGGCTCAGCAGGGTGGCGCCGCCGCTGGCCGCCGCGCCGCCCCCGGGCCGCGGCGGGGCGATGCCGGCCTCGGCGAGCTTGCGCCGGCCCTCGGGGGTGATCAGGTCGGTCGACCACGGCGGGTCGAGCCGCAGCCGGACCCGGACGTCCGCGAACCCGGCCGCGCGCAGCCGCCGGTCCACATCGGCGGCCATCTCGGCGACGGCGGGACAGCCCGAGTACGTCGGGGTGAGCCAGGCGGTCACCACCGGGTCCTCCGGGCCCCCGGCCACCTCGACCTCGGCCAGCACACCCAGGTCGGCCAGGGTCAGCATCGGCAGTTCCGGGTCCGGCACGGCGGCCGCCACCGCCCAGGCCGCCCCGCTCGACGCGCGCTGCCCGGCCACGGCCGTCACCACGTCGCACCCGGATGCGCGCGGGCCAGCACCTGCAGCTCGGCGAGCAGCAGGCCCAGGGCCTCGCTGTGCACCCCGTCCCGGCCCGCCCGGCCGCCGACGGTCGCCAGCCCCGGCACGTCCGGCACGGCCAGCCCGGCCTCCGCCAGCACCGCCGCCAGTGAGCGCAGCACCGGTTCGCGCAGCGTCGCCGGGTCCACCCCGACCCGCAGCTCGACCGGGTGCGCGGTGAAGAGCTCCTCCAGCAGCGGCCAGACCGCGTCCAGACCGGCCTGCATCCGCGCGGCCGAGTACGGCGTGCCGTCGCCGAGCCGCAGCGTCCACGCGGTGGCGTACTCGCGGTGGTACGCCAGCTCCTTCACCCCGCGCGCCGCGACCGCCGCCAGCACCGGGTCGGCGTGCCCGGCCAGCGCCTCGTACAGCGCGCCGCGGACGGTGGAGAACAGCAGCAGGCGGGCGATCGAGTAGGCGAAGTCCCCGTTCGGCGCCTCGACCAGGCGGACGTTGCGGAACTCCTGCTCCCCGCGCCAGTACGCCAGGTCGTCCTCGGTCCGCCCGGAACCGTCCGCCTGCCCGGCCCGGGTGAGCAGCTGACGGGCCTGGCCGAGGAGGTCGAGGCCGAGGTTGGCGAGCGCGACCTCCTCCTCCAGCTCGGGCGCGCGGGTGCACCACTCGATGAGGCGCTGGGCGAGGACGAGCGCGTCGTCGCCCAGCATGAGGCAGTAGGCCGCGAGGTCGGTCCCGTCCAGCCCGGGCGGGACGGCGGTGTCCACCCCGAGCAGCGGGTCGGCGAAGCCTGTCCCGTACGCCCAGCGGCCCTCGCCCTCGGGCTCGGGGGACGCCTCGCTGAGGCTCAGGTACACGTGGTCGTCGGTCATGGTTCGGCTGCTCCCGGTCAGATGTGCGGGACATCCTCGGGGATGTCGTAGAAGGTCGGGTGGCGGTAGACCTTGTCGCCACTGGGCGCGAAGAACGGGTCACGCTCGTCCGGGGTGGACGCGGTGATCGCGTCGGAGCGGACCACCCAGAGGCTGACGCCCTCGTTGCGGCGGGTGTAGAGGTCGCGGGCGGCGAGCAGCGCCATCCGGTCGTCGGCCGCGTGCAGGGAGCCGACGTGCACATGGTTCAGGCCCCGCCGGGGGCGCACGAACACCTCGTAGAGCGGCCAGCCGGCCTTGGACTCGGTCACTTTCCGTTCTCCTGTTCCGTCTGCGTGCCGGCGTCCGGCTGCGTAGGGGCCTCCGTCTGCGTGCCGGGGTCCGCCTGCCTGCCGGCGTCCGCCTGCCTGCCGGCGTTCGTCCCGGTGCTCGCGCCGGCCTCGGCGCGGCGCTTCTCCGCGTACGCGGTGGCCGCCTCGCGCACCCACGCGCCGTCCTCGTGGGCGGCCCGCCGCCGTTCGACGCGCTGGGCGTTGCACGGGCCCTGGCCCTGGATGACCCGGTTCAGCTCCGACCAGTCCGGCTCGCCGAAGTCCCAGCTGCCGCGCTCCTCGTTCCAGCTCATCCCGGGGTCGGGGAGGGTGACACCGAGGTGCTCGGCCTGCGGCACGGTCATGTCGACGAAGCGCTGCCGCAGCTCGTCGTTGGTGTGCCGCTTGATCCGCCAGGCCATCGAACGGGCGGTGTTCGGCGAGGCGGCGTCCGAGGGGCCGAACATCATCAGCGACGGCCACCACCAGCGGTCCACCGCGTCCTGGACCATCCGGCGCTGGGCCTCGGTGCCGCGCATCAGCGTCATCAGCAGCTCGTAGCCCTGGCGCTGGTGGAAGGACTCCTCCTTGCAGATCCGGACCATGGCGCGCGCGTACGGGCCGTAGCTGCAGCGGCAGAGCGGGACCTGGTTGCAGATCGCGGCGCCGTCGACCAGCCAGCCGATCACACCGACGTCGGCGAAGGTGAGGGTCGGGTAGTTGAAGATCGAGGAGTACTTCTGGCGGCCGGAGATCAGCTTCTCGGTGAGTTCGGCACGGTCCACGCCGAGGGTCTCGGCGGCGGCGTAGAGGTACAGGCCGTGACCGGCCTCGTCCTGGGCCTTCGCGAGCAGGATCGCCTTGCGCCGCAAGGAGGGGGCGCGGGTGAGCCAGTTGCCCTCGGGCTGCATGCCGATGATCTCGGAGTGGGCGTGCTGCGCGATCTGGCGGACGAGAGTCGCCCGGTAGGCGTCGGGCATCCAGTCGCGGGGCTCGATGCGCTGCTCCGCGGCGATGACGGCCTCGAACGCCTCCTCGGGCGATGCCCCGGGCCGCTCGGCCACCTCTGCTGTCACCACGGTCCCCTTTCGCTGCCTGTGTCCCCACCCGTCGGCGGGCCGCCAACCGACTGACCGTTCGGTCGGTACCATTGTGCGCGGTGGGACGGGCGACTGACAAGGGAGCGCCGCCGATGTCGGG
Source organism: Streptomyces sp. XY431 (assembly GCF_001279805.1). Lineage (NCBI taxonomy): Bacteria > Bacillati > Actinomycetota > Actinomycetes > Kitasatosporales > Streptomycetaceae > Streptomyces > Streptomyces sp. XY431. The sequence continues at coordinate 3,252 of NZ_LGDO01000018.1, read as the reverse complement.
GCGGCGGCTCGGGCACGGGGCGGCGGCACCGGGGCGGGCGGCGGCTCGGGGCCCGGCAGGGCGGGCCGGGACGGACAAAGGCCGGGCCCGGGCCCCTGGGGGCTCGGACCCGGCCGAGTGGAACGCGTCACCGCCGGTCACCAGCCGACGGCGCGAGGGGGCTGCGTCAGGCCGACGTCCGGCGCAGGGCAGCCAGTTCCTCGGCGCGAACGGCCCGCCCGGCGAACACCTCCGCCTTGCGCTCCTCCATGCGGCGCAGCGCCGCGCGCCGCTCCCGGGCGGCGAGGCGGTCGATGTAGAGGCCGCCGCCCAGATGGTCGGCCTCGTGCTGCAGGCAGCGCGCGAAGTAGCCGCGCCCCTCGACGACCAGCGGCCGGCCGTCCAGGTCCCGGCCTCGGACCACCGCCCGGTCCGGGCGGGCCAGGGCCACGTACGGACCGGGGACGGACAGACAGCCCTCCTCCGCCTCGACCAGCCGACGTGCGCCGGCGGGCAGCTCGTCGAGCACCGGGTTGAGGATGTGGCCCACGTGCCGGACGCCGTCCTCGTCGAAGCAGTCCCAGACGAAGAGCTGGAGGTCGACGCCGATCTGGTTCGCGGCCAGTCCGGCCCCCTCGGCGATCCGCATGGTGGCGAACATGTCGTCGATCAGCCGCGCCAGCGCGGGCGTGCCGAACTCCTCCTCCGCCACGTCCCGGCACCGGCGGTGCAGCACGTCCTCCCCGACGACGGTGACCCGCCGCACCTCACCCCGCAACGCCTCCGGCGGCACCTCCGGGTAGGCCGCCTGCACCTCGCCCTGCAACCTCACCTGCCCCCGGACCGGCTCCACCCGCTCCACCGACTCGCGTCGCGCCATGATCTTCTCCCCCTCCGTGATGCCTGCGGCTTTCGCGCTGCTGCGTTCCCGCAGTCCCGCATGCCGCATTCCTGCGTTGTTGTGCGCCCGAAGCCCTGCGCCGCCGGGCTGCTGCGTTGCTGTGCGCCCGAAGCCCTGCGCCGCTGGGCTGCTGCGTTGCTGTGCTCTCCGCGCCACGGTGCCGGATGCGGCACCGTGGCACGCGGGATCCGGCACCGGCGATCCGGCATCGGCTCCACTGCTCGTCACTCTCCCACACTTTGCAAAGTGGGCACTTTGCAAAGTGTGGAGAGATGGTCACCGGAGCCCCCTCGCACGCCGCCAAGAGCCCCATACACAGTGCAAACACTGGCCCGGCCACGGATCGACGACATCCGCACTTGCCAAAGAACTTTGCAAAGTGGAGTCTTTGCAAAGTGACCACCCACAACACTCCCGCCGAACCGGCCGCCCTCCAGAGCGGGGCGCCCTCCCGACCGCTGCCGCAGCACGCGGTCCGCGCCGCACTGCTCGACCTGATCGCCGAGTGGGGCAGCATCACCGCGAACCAGGCCGCGCAGATGATCCGCCAGAGTTCCGGAACGTGTTCCTTCCACCTCCGGCAGCTGGCCCGGTACGGGCTGATCGAGGAGGCGCCGACCGGGGACGGGCGTTCCCGCCCGTGGCGGCTGCGATGGGAGGGGTCGCTGATGCCTCCCGAGTCGGGCACGCCGGCGGCCGGCCGGACCGGCGGCGATCTGCCCCCCGAGCTGGCGACCGAGCTGGAGGACGGCAGCTACCGCCACTGGCTCGCCAACCGGTCCGCCGCGCCCGCCGATTGGCAGCGGGACCAGGCCTCGAGCGACATCCTGCACCTCACCAGCGACGAACTCGCCGACCTCGGCGCCGCCGTCCGCGCCCTGCTCGCGCCCTACCGGCAGCGCGAACCGCGTACCGGGACCCACCCCGTCGCAGCGGTCACCCGGCTCTTCCCGCTGCTCGCGGACACCGGAGGGGAAGCCGAGACGCGCTGAACAGCCGACGGCTGACAGATTTCACAATCTGCCAGCCGTCGGCTGCCGTCAGCCGGCCGCCGACGGTCACTCGTCAGCCGTCACCGGCTGAGACATTCCGCCCCGTCACCCCTCCGAGCGGTCGCGCAACCGTGGGAGCGGAACGGCGAGGAGCGCCGCCAGCAGGGCGATCCTCGGTGCCAGCTGGTCGATCCGGATGTGCTCGTGCCGGGCGTGCGCGCCCCCACCGACGGCACCGAAGCCGTCGAGCGTGGGGAGTCCGCGCGAACCCGGCAGGTTGGTGTCGCCCGCCCCGCCCGCCGGACCGCCGTCCAACTGCTGCCCGAGCACCGCCGCGAGCGAACGGACGTGGCGCAGCAGCGGGTTCGCGGAACGCTCGGGCCAGGCCGGGCGGCTGGACAGCACCTCGGTCCGCACCCGCGCGCCCGGCCGCAGCGCGGTCAGGCGGGCGAGGTTGTCGAGGGTCCGACGCTGCGCCTCGGTGGTGGAGAAGCGCAGGCCGAGTTCCGCCTCGGCCCGGCCCGCCACGACGTTGGCCCGGCTGCCGCCGCTGATCCGGCCCGCGTTCAGCTCGGTGCCGGGGAGGCTGACCAGGCCGCGGACGGCGACGAGCTGGTCGACCAGTTCGTCCACGGCCGAGACGCCGTCGGCGGCGTCGTTGCCCGCGTGCGCCTCGCGCCCGGTGACGGTGAGCCGCACCCGGGTGGAGCCGCGGCGGGCGGTCTTGAGCCGACCGTCCGGGTGCGGCGGTTCGAGGCCGAGTACGGCTGCGGCGTCCCGCAGTTGGCGTTCGACGAGGCGCCTGCCATCCGGGCTGCCGACCTCCTCGTCGGAGACCACGACCAGGCGGACCGTGCGGTGGGGGCGTTGGCCGAGGTCGGCGAGCAGGGCGAAGGCGCCTTCCAGGATGGCGAGTCCGCCCTTCATGTCGACCACGCCGGGCCCGCTCAGGGTGCCGTCCTGCTCGGTGACCGGCCAGTCGGTGAGGATGCCGGCCGGCCAGACGGTGTCGTGGTGACCGACTACGAGGAGGTGCGGCAGGCTTTCGTCCCGGCCCTCCCATTGGAGAACGAGGTGGTCTCCGGCCGGGCCCGGTTCGCGGTGGACGGTGGCGCCGGTGGCCCGGAATCCGGCGGCCAACTCCTCGGCGAGGGCGTCGAGTCGGGGTGCGTCACCACTGGGGGACTCGATCCGGGCCAGGTCGGCGCAGCGTCGCCGGACGGCTCCGGCGAGGGTGCGGGCGCGGGTGGTGAGGGCCTGGGGCAGACCGGGGAGAGCGGCGGTGGGACCGGGTTGGCCCTCGCTGTCGGGGACGGCCGGAGTGCGGGGGGCCGCTGCGATGGGTGGCGCGGCGGCGGGTGTGGGGGCGGCCGGGGGGAG
>NZ_LGDO01000017.1:0-25392 GCF_001279805.1 Streptomyces sp. XY431 | reverse complement strand
GGGTGGGAACGGGGGTGGGGCGGGGTGGGACGGGGGGTGGTCGGAAGGGTGGGCGCGGGTTCCGGCGCGGTGCCGGCGCGGGCTCAGCGCGGGGTCAGCCGGACCGGGAAGCGGTCCAGGCCGAAGTTGATGATCGAGCGGTTGTACTCGACCGGACCGGCCGGTTCGATCGTCGCCGCCTTCTCCAGCGCCGCCGAGAACAGCGCGCTCAGCTCGGCCTTCGCCAGCGGCGCGCCGATGCAGTAGTGGGCGCCCAGGCCCAGCGCCAGGTGCTTGTTGGGCGAGCGGTCGAGCCGGATCTCCTCCGGCGCCTCGAACGCCTCCGGGTCCCGGTTCGCCGACCACACCCAGACCGCGACCCGGTCGCCGCGCCGGATCTGCCGCCCGGCCAGCTCGATGTCCCGGGTGGCGGTGCGCAGCGTGTGCAGCCCGACCGAGGTCCAGCGCAGCAGCTCGTCCACGGCGGAGTCCATGTCCACCTCGCCGCGCTGCAGCGCCTGCCACAGGTCCGGCCGGTTGACCAGGGTGTGCAGGCCCATCGCCGCGGTGTGGCGGACCGTCTGGACGCCGCCGACGACGATGTTGTCCAGGTTGAGCACGACGTCCTCGACCGGCATCAGCCGCCCGTTGACCTTGTAGGTGGCCATCATCGAGATGAGGTCGTCCTTGGGGTCGGTGCGCCGCAGCATCACCTGGTGCATCAGGTAGGGGATCAACTGCTGGTGGCCGGCCCGGCGTTCCTCCGGGGTGGCGCCGAGGAAGGCCACGTCGCAGACCCGGACCATCATGTCGCGGTCCTTCTCCGGGACGTCCAGCAGGTCGCACATGACGGCCAGCGGCAGCGCGGAGACCACGTCGACGAGGTCGGCCTCGCCCTGCTCCACGGCCCGGTCGAACAGCTCGCCGGCCCGCTCGGCGATCGAGCGGGAGGCCCCGCGCACGCCGTTCTTGGAGAAGAACGGGTTGGCGGGCGCCCGCAGTTCGCGGTGCTTGGGCGGGTCGGTGAGGGCCATCATCCGGCCCGAGCCGACCGGGACGTTGCCGACGCCGGCGCCCAGCAGCGAGCCGGACTCGGAGCTGAACACCGCCGCGTTGCGCAGGACGTCGGCCGACTCCTTGTAGGTCATCACCGACCAGATCGGGCCGTCGTCCAGGCTGTCGGTGCGGTGGACGGGCGCCTCGCGGCGCAGCTCGGCGACCAGGGCCGGGGTCTCGGGGTTCGCCCACAGGGCGGGGTCGGTGAGATCGACGGACGTGGTGGTCACCATGACGGCTGCTCCTCGGTGGCGGTGGCGGTGGCACGGGCGGTGGCGGTGGCACGGGCGGTGGCGGTGCTGACGGTGGTGGGGTCGGCCGCCGCGCGGCCGGAGAGCAGGGAGGTCAGGAGGTCGACCGGGCCGGGCCGGTCGACGGTGGCGAGCAGGTGCCCACCGGGCAGGACCAGCTGGTCGAAGGCGCCCCGGGTGTGGGCGGCCCAGCCGGAGAGGTCGGTGGTGGCGAGCATCGGGTCCTCGGCGCCGGCCAGCGCGTACAGCGCGGAGGCCAGCGGCGGGTGCGGGTGGTGGCGGTAGGTGGCGCTGACCGCGAGGTCGGTGCGGATACCGGCGAGGGCGAGTTCCACCAGCTCGGGATCGGCGCTGACCAGCTCCTCCAGGCCGGTGAGGCGCAGGAGTTCGGCCGCGTCGAGGTCCTTGGACTCCCGCTCGGTCCATTCGGCCGGGCTGGGTGCCCCGGCCACCACCACGAGTTCGGGTCGGCGGTCGGCGGGCAGGGCCCGGGCCACCTCGTAGGCGAGCAGGGCGCCGAAGCTCTGCCCGTAGAAGGCGGCCCGGCGGCCGGGGGCGAGGTGCGGGGCGATCGCTGCGGCGACCTCGGCCGTCAGCGCGGCGAAGTCGGCGGGCATCGGGTCGCGGCTGCGGCCGCCGCGGGCCGGCGGGCGCAGCGCCCAGACCTCGGTGGCGGGGGCGAGGGCCCGGGCCAGCGGGGTGAAGGCGGTGGCGTCGCCGCCGGCGTGCGGGAAGCAGAACAGCCGGACGGCGGCCTCGGGTCGGGGCGCGGGGAGGAGGAACCAGTCGCCCTCGATCCGCGGCCGGGCGGCGGGGACGGCGGACGGAGTGACAGCCGGGGCTGCCGGGGCTGCCGGGGCGCGGCGGACGGCCGGCGTGGTGGGCAGCGGCGCGGCGGCCGGGCGCGGGCGGGCGGTCAGCGGCGGGCGCGCGGTGGGGCCGGGGCTCGTCGGGGTCGTGGGGCTCATCGGACGGCCGGCCGGCGGGCGGTGAGGGCCGGGCGGGCGGCGGCCGGTCCGGCCGCGGCGGCGCGCTGCACGGCCTCGGTGAAGGCGGCCAGGTCGGCGGCGTCCAGCAGGTGCCGCAGCTGCAGCTCGACGTTCAGCTTGCGGCGCAGCAGGTGGACGACCCGCAGCGCGGCGAGCGAGTGGCCGCCGAGCGAGAGGAAGTCGTCGGCGGGCAGCACCTCGGGGACGCCGAGCACGGTCCGCCACACCTCGGCGACCTGCTCCGCCACTCCCCCGCCGGCCGCCTCCGGCGCCGCCTCGGCGGCCGGGACCGGCAGCGCCCGGTGGTCGACCTTGCCGTTCGGGGTGAGCGGCATCGCCTCCAGCACGGTCACGCCGGCCGGCACCAGGTGCGCGGGCAGGGTGCGGCGCAGTTCGGCCAGCAGCTCGGCGGGGGTCGCCGTCCCGGTCACGTACGCGGCGAGGCGGGTGTCGCCGGGGGCGGGCTCGTGCACGGTCACCGCGGCGGCCGTGACACCGTCCAGCGCCGCCAGCGCGTGCTCGACCTCGCCGAGCTCGATCCGGAAGCCGCGCAGCTTGACCTGGCGGTCGACCCGGCCGACGTACTCCAGCAGGCCCTCGGCGGAGCGGCGGGCCTGGTCGCCGGTGCGGTACATCCGGGCGCCGGGCTCGGTCGTGAACGGGTCGGCGACGAAGCGCCCGGCGGTCAGCCCCGGCTGCCCGGCGTAGCCGTGCGCGAGGCCGGGCCCGGCGAGGTACAGCTCACCGACCGCGCCGGCCCCGGTGACCGGCCGCAGCCGCTCGTCCAGCAGGTGGACCCGCACGCCCGCCAGCGGCTCGCCCAGGTGCGGGCCGGGGCCGGTGATCGGGGCGGTGATCGCGTCGACCGTGCACTCGGTCGGCCCGTACAGGTTGAAGGCGTCGATACCGCCGTCCGCGAGTTCGCGCCAGGTGCGCTCGGGGACGGGCTCGCCGCCCATGAACAGGCGCGGCACGGCGGCGCCGGTCAGCTGCTCGCGCAGCAGCTGCCAGTGCGAGGGCGTCAGGTCGAGGTCGGTGACGGCGTGCTCGGCGAGCAGCGCGGCCAGCCGGGCCGGGTCGGCGCGCCGGGCGTCGTCGACGACCACCAGGGTGTCGCCCCGGCAGATCCGGATCCACTGCTGGACGGAGGCGTCGAAGGAGACGCTGGCGTTCCAGGCGACGACGGACGGCTCGGGGCGGTAGGCACCGGCCTGCTCCAGGCCCGCCGCGAGGTCGGCGACGGCGCCGTGCGGCACCTCGACGCCCTTGGGGCGGCCGGTGGAACCGGAGGTGTAGATGACGTAGGCGGAGTCCAGCGGGTCCGGGACGAAGCCGTCGGCCTCCGTGTCCTCGGACACCGCGTCGGGGCGGAGCACCGGGACGCCGGCCGGGACGGGCGGGGCCGCCTCGGCGCTGACCACGGCGGCGAGCCGGGCGTCGGCGGCCATGAAGGAGATCCGCTCCGCCGGGTAGGCCGGGTCGAGCGGGACGTACGCGGCGCCGGCCCGCCAGACGGCGAGCAGCGCGACCGGCAGGTCCAGGGTGCGGGCGAGGTGGACGCCGACCTTGTCGCCGCGGCGCACACCGCGGGCCCGGAGGGCGGCGGCGAGGGCGGCGGTGCGGCGGTCCAGGGCGGCGAAGTCGAGGCTGCCGTCGGCGGCGTGCACGGCGGTCCGCGCCGGGTGGGCGGCGACGGCGGCGCGCAGCCGGGCCAGCAGGTCGACGGGAGCAACGGGAGCTGCGGGGGTGGTGGCGGCCGGCTCGGCGAAGGTGGTCATGGCGGGGTACTCCTCGATCTCGATGAGGTCGGACACGGCGGTGCGGGTCCAGCGGGTCACGCAGGGTCGAGCGGTGGTGCGAAGTCATGGGGACGCGGCGGAGGCGGGCGCGGAGGCAGGGAGGGGTGGGGCCGGGCACCGGACAGCTGCCCGCGGTCGGGCACCGGCGCCACCCCTCTGCGGCCGGCCCGGTCAGACCTCCCCGGCCAGGCGGGCCAGGGCCCCGGCATAGGTGTCGATGAACTCCTCGGCCGTGGCGTCGTCCACCAGCGCCCGCTGGTGGTCCACGGCGAGCAGCACCCGCTGCGAGGCCGGGTCCTGGATCAGCGAGGCGCCGAAGGTGAAGCTGTTGGGCTCGTGCCGGTAGGTGGGTTCGCTGCCGATCCGGCCGTCCTCGATCCGGGCCGCGCTGAGCCGGCCCAGGGCGTGGAAGCGCAGGTAGCCGAACTGGCTGTCGAGCGCGGTGTCGGCCATCATCCGGGCCAGCCGGGCGAACGGCACCCGGCGGTGCGGCATCATGTCCAGCTCCTCCCGGTGCACGTGCCGCACCAGGGCCGCGAGGTCCTCGCCCGGTTCGGCGACCAGCGGCACGGTGTTGAGGAAGAGCCCGTAGACCTCGGTGCCGCCGAGCCGTTCGAGCCGGCCGTTCATCGCCAGTCCGGTGGTGACCCGCTGCCGCCCGGTGATCCGGGCGAGGGCGTACAGGTGGGCGGCGAGCGCGACGGACTTGACCGGGACGGAGAGCGCGTCGGCGACGGCGCGCAGCTGCCCCGGCGCGTCCGGGAGCACCCGTTCCACGGTGCGCGGCAGCTCGTGGACGTCCTCGCTGCCCGGCCAGAGCTGGCCGGTGGCGCCGTCGAGCCGCCGGTGCCAGTAGGCGAGCGAGTCCCGGTCGGTGGTGGCGGCGCGTTCGACGGCCACGAAGTCGCGGAAGGCGGTGCGCGGCGGCGGGGCGGGGGCGGAGACCGGGTCGGCGGTGAGCGCGGTGTGCCGTTCGAGGATCTCGGTGAGCAGGGAGGTGAAGCTCCAGCCGTCCAGGATCGCGTGGTGCTCGGAGACGGTGAGCTGGAACGCCCGGTCGGCGAGCCGCTGCACGGTGATCCGGAACAGCGGGGGTTCGGCGAGGTCGAACGGCCGGTCGCGGTGGTCCTCGAAGACGGCGCGGACCTCCGGGTCCTGCTGCGCCTCGGGCCGGTCGCGCAGGTCGGCGAACTCGACCGGGGCGGGCAGGGTGCCGTGCACCAGCTGGAGCGGTTCGCCGTAGCCGGAGAGGTCGAGGCCGGTGCGCAGCACGGCGTGCCGGGCCATCGCCTCGTTGACCGAGCGGCGGAACGCGGTCTCGTCGAGGTCGCCGCTGATCCGGTAGGAGTTGACGTTGTGGTAGCTGTCGGTGCCGCCGGCGACCTCCATGTGGAAGACCATCGACAGCTGCATGGACACCATGGGGTAGGCGTCGACGATCCCGGGCGGCAGCTCCGCGCGGTCCTCCTCGTCGATCAGCGCGAACGGCAGGTCGGCGCCGGGGTCGGCCTCGACGGGCCGGGCGAGCGGCAGCAGGGCGGCGACGGTGGGCGCGTTGAAGACGTCCCGCAGCGAGACCTGCCAGCCCCGGTCGTGCAGGGCGCCGGCCAGTTGGACGGCCCGGATGGAGTCGCCGCCGAGGTGGAAGAAGTCGTCGTGGACGCCGATCCCGGACACCCCGAGCACCTCCGTCCAGACGGCGGCGAACAGCTCCTCCTCAGGGCTGCGGGCCTCGACGTGCCGGCCGGCCCGGGTGGGCGCGGCGCGGCCGGGGGCGGGCAGCGCGGCCCGGTCGACCTTGCCGTTGACGGTCAGCGGCAGCGCGTCCAGCACGGTGACGCTCGCCGGGACCATGTAGGCGGGCAGGGAGCGGCCGAGGAACTCGTGGACGTCCGCCGGGGCGCGGCCGGTGACGTAGGCGGCGAGCCGGTCCTCGTGGACGGTCACCACGCAGGCGTCGACGTCGGGGTGGGCGGCGAGGGCGTTCTCGATCTCGCCGAGCTCGATCCGGAAGCCGCGCAGTTTGACCTGGAAGTCGGCCCGGCCGACGTATTCGAGGCCGCCGTCCGGCAGCCGCCGGGCGACGTCGCCGGTGCGGTAGAGGCGGGCGCCGGGCGGTCCGGCCGGGTCGGCGACGAAGCGTCCGGCGGTGAGTCCGGGGCGCCCCCAGTAACCGTGGGCGAGGCTGCCGCCGCCGATGTACAGCTCGCCGGGGACCCCGGGCGGGCAGGGCCGCAGCCAGTCGTCCAGGACGGCGGCGGTCAGGTGCGGCATCGGCTCGCCGATCAGGCTGCGCTCGAAGCCGGCGCCGCCCTCGGCCACGTCGTGGATGGTGACGTGCACGGTGGTCTCGGTGATGCCGTACAGGTTGCACAGCCGGGCGGGCGGCAGCGGGTCGAGGTCGTGCCAGCGCTGGACCACGCCCGGGTCGAGCGCCTCGCCGCCGAGCATGATCCAGCGCAGGTCCGGCAGGGCGCGGGGGCGGCGGCGCAGGGCCGGTTCGAGCTGGCGCAGCGCGGACGGGGTGAGGCACAGGTGGGTGACCCGCTCGGTGTCGAGGAGTTCGGTGAACTCCTCGGGCGAGCGGCTGGTCAGGTAGGGCACCACGAGCAGCCGGGCGCCGTGCAGCAGCGCGCCCCAGAGCTCCCAGACGGTCCAGTCGAAGGCGTAGCTGTGGAACAGCGTCCAGGTGGTGTCCGGGCCGAAGCCGAAGTGCTCGCGGCCGGAGTCCAGCAGCCGGCTGACGTGCTCGTGGGCGACGGCGACGCCCTTGGGGCGGCCGGTGGAGCCCGAGGTGAAGATCAGGTAGGCGAGGTCGCCGGGGCGGCCGACCGAGGGCGGGCGGGTGTCGGGGCGGGCGGCGACCTCGGCGGCGCCGGGGCTGCCGGCGGTGAGGTCGAGGGTCTGCCAGGGGCCGTCGGGGGCGCGGTCGGGGCGGTCGGTGAGGACGGCCCGCACGGCGGTGTCGCCGAAGACCAGGGCGGCCCGGTCGGCGGGGGCGACGAGGTCGACCGGCACGTAGGCGGCGCCGGCCTTGAGCACGGCGAGGATCGCGACCGGCACGGCGGCGGTGCGTTCCAGCAGCAGGCCGACCCGGTCGCCGGGGCGGACGCCGCGCTCGATCAGGGTGTGCGCCAGCCGGTTGGCGCGGCGGTCGAGTTCGGCGTAGTCGAGGCGCTCCTGCCCGTCGTCGACGGCCGGGCGGTCGCCGTGCGCGTCGGCGGCCCGTTCGAAGAGGTGGTGCAGGCAGTGACCGTCGTCGAGCCGGGCGGGGCGGGGCCGGGCCCCGGCGGCGGGGGCGGCGGTGAGCCGCAGCACGGTGGCGTCCGGGTCGGTGAGCGCGGCGTCCAGCAGGGCCGCGTAGTCGGCGGCGAGGCGGTGGATCGTGCCGGGGTCGAAGAGGTCGCCGTTGTACTCGGCCTCGCCGCGCATCTCGCCGCCGCCGTCGCCGACGGGTTCGAAGACCGACCAGGTGAGGTCGAACTTGCTGGTGCCGTTGGCGCGGACGGTGCGCCGGGCGACGGCCGGGCCGAGGGCGAGCGGGGCGCTGTCCTCGCTGTGGGCGCCGAACACCACCTGGACCAGCGGCGGGTGCTGCGGGGTGCGGGCGGTGCCGAGGTGGTCGACCAGCTGGTCGAAGGGCAGGTCGAGGTAGCCGAAGGCGTCGAAGGCGCCGTCCTGGATGTCGGCCAGCAGACCGCGGAAGCTCGCGTCCGGGGCGAGCCGGATCCGCAGCGGCAGCAGGTTGACGAAGTAGCCGAGCAGGTCGGCGAGTTCGGGCCGGTTGCGGGTGGTGACCGGGGTGCCGACGAGCAGGTCGTCGGCGCCGGTCCAGCGGTTCAGCAGCAGGGCGAAGGCGGCGAGCTGGACGGTGAAGGGGGTGACGCCCTCCTGCTCGGCCAGGTCCCGGACCCGGGCGGCGCTGCCGGGGGCGAGGCCGAAGTGCTCGGTGCCGCCGCGCTCCCCGCGCTCGGCCGGCCGGGGGCGGTCGCCGGGCAGGTCGAGCAGGGTCGGGGCGCCGTCCAGGCGGTCCTTCCAGTACGCCAGGTGCTCCTCGTAGGAGGTGTCCCGCTCCTCCTCGGCCCAGTCCGCGTACTGGGTGCCGAGCGCGGGCACCTCCACGGTCCGGCCCTCGACGAACGCCCGGTAGTGGTCGGTGAGTTCACGCTCGAAGAGGTCGGCCGACCAGCCGTCCCAGATGATGTGGTGGACGACGAACAGCAGGGTGGTGCGCTCGTCGGCGAGCCGGAGCGCCTCGGCGCGCAGCAGCGGGCCGGCCGCGAGGTCGAACGGTTCGGCGGCCCGTTCGGCGATCAACTCCTCGGCGCGGGCCTCGCGTTCGCCCTCCGGCAGGGCGCGCAGGTCGGTGACGGCGAGCGGGACGGCGAGCCCGGGGTGGACGTGCTGGCGGGGGCCGTCGGGGTGCAGGGCGAAGGTGGTGCGCAGCGCCTCGTGCCGGGCGGTGACGGCGTCCAGGGCCCGGGCCAGCAGGTCCAGGTCGAGCGGGCCGGTGACCTCGTACGTCCAGGGGGTGGTGTAGGTGACGGCGCCCGGGTCGAGGCGGTCGAGGAACCAGAGTCCGCGCTGGAGGCCGGAGGCGGGCGCGGTCCGGACGGCTGCGGTTTCGGTGCCGGTATCGGGGGCGGGGGTGTCGGACGGGCGCACGGCCTCGTTCCCTTCGGTGCGAGCGGTGTCGGGGCGGCCCGTCATCACGAGGCCAGCCGTTCGGCGATGGCGCCCACGGTGCGGCCGCGGAACACCACGTGGGGCGGGACCTTGGTACCGGTCTCCTGCGAGAGCCGCATGGCGACCCGCACGGCGGCCAGCGAATTGCCGCCGATCCGGAAGAAGTTGTCGTCCGGGCCGAGGTCGCCCGGCAGTTCCAGCACGGCCCGGACGGCGTCGGCCACCAGGCGCTGGCCGGGCGTCAGCGGGTCGGGGGTGCCCGGGTCGGCCGGGGCCCCGGCGCGGCGCTCGGCGGGTGCGGGCAGCGCCTTGCGGTCGACCTTGCCGTTGGGGTTGAGCGGCAGCGTGTCCAGCACGTCGACGGTCGCGGGCACCATGTGCTCGGGCAGCAGCGCCGCCAGGTGGTCGAGCAGCGCCTCCGGACCGACCGGGCCGGCCCCGGTGACGAGAGTGTCGAGGGTGACGTAGGCGGCGAGCCGGTGGTCGCCCGGGGCGGGCTCGTGCACGGTGACGGCGGCCTCCCGGACGGCGGGGTGGCGGGTGAGCGCGTCCTCGATCTCGCCGGGCTCGACCCGGAAGCCGCGGATCTTCACCTGGTCGTCGATCCGGCCGGTGATCTCCAGCAGCCCGTCCGGCCGCCGGTGGCCGAGGTCGCCGGTGCGGTAGAGGCGTTCGCCGGGGGCGCCGAAGGGGGCGGCGACGAAGCGTTCGGCGGTCAGCGCCGGGCGGCCGAGGTAGCCGTGGGCGAGGCCGCCGCCGGCCGCGTACAGCTCGCCGGTGGTGCCGTCGGGCACGGGTTCGAGCCGCTCGTCCAGGATGTGGACCGCCTTGCCGTGCAGCGGGCGGCCGATCGGGATCGCGGCGCCGGCGGCGTCCTCGGCGGTGGCGCGGTGGCAGGTGGTCAGGCCGAGGCTCTCCACCGGGCCGTAGCCGTTGGCGACCACCAGCCCCGGATACTGGTCGAGCGCCTTGCCGACATGGGTGACCGAGGCCCGCTCACCGGCCGTGAAGGCCACCTTGAGGTCGTCGTAGGTCGCCGGGAACTCCTCCAGCAGGAAGTTGAACAGGCTGGCCGAGAGCTGGAGCTGGGTGACGCCGTGGCGCCGGGTGAGCTCGGCGATCGCCTGCGGCTCGGGCCGCTGGCCGGGCTGGAGCACGCACACCCCGCCGAAGGCCAGCGCGCCGTACAGCTCCAGGGCGAAGGCGTCCCAGGACACCGGGGAGCACTGCAGCCAGACCTCCTCGGGGCCGAAGCGGGCGTAGTCCTGGCCGAGGTAGGTGGTGGTGAGCGCGCGGTGCGGCACGGCCACGCCCTTGGGGCGGCCGGTGGAGCCGGAGGTGAACATCACGCAGGCGAGGTCCTCGCCGGTGACCGGCACGCCCGGGTCGTGGCCGGGGCGGGCGGCGATCGCGGCGGCCTGCGCGTCCAGATCGAGGTGGCGCCCGACCGGGAACGGCGGGCTCGCGTGCCGGTGGGTGACCAGCAGCGCGGCGGCGCTGTCGGCGACCGCCCCGGCCAGCCGCTCGGCCGGGAAGTCCGGGTCGAGCAGGGTGTACGCGGCGCCGGTCTTGAGCGCGGCCAGCAGCGCCACCACCAGGTCCGGGCCGCGCTCGACCAGCACGGCGACGGTGTCGCCGCGACCGGTGCCGGCCTCGGCCAGGTGGTGGGCGAGCCGGTTGGCCCGGGTGTTCAGCTCGCCGTAGGAGAGCCGCTGCTCACCGGAGACCAGGGCGAGGGCCTGCGGGGCGGCGGCGGCCCGGGCCTCGACCAGGGCGTGCACGGGCGTCTCCACGGCGGTGGCGAGGGTGCCCAGCCAGGCGTCGCACAGCTCCGCCATGGTGGCGGCGTCGAACAGGTCGGAGTCGTACTCGAACCGGCCGGTGAAGTCGGTGCCCCGGTCGTCGACGGAGATCGACAGGTCGAACCGGGAGACCGGGTTGGAGTACAGCTCCCGGGTGACCTCGATGCCGCCGACGGTCAGCGGGCGGGAGTCCAGCGGGTGCAGCTCCAGCAGCACCTGGCAGAGCGGGTTGCGGTTCTCGGCCCGGTCGTCCGGGCGGTCCTCCAGGACGGTCGCCGCGATGTCGTCGAACGGCGCCTCCTGGTGGCGGTAGCCGGCGATCGCCACCTCGCGGACGTGCCGGACCAGGTCGCGGAAGTCCACGCCCTCGTCGAGCCGCACCCGCAGCGGCAGCAGGTTGACGAAGTATCCGACCAGGGCGTCCAGTTCGGGCCGGCCACCGCGGACGCTGACCGGCGAGCCGAGGACGAGGTCGCGCTGTCCGGTGCGGCGGTGCAGGGTCAGCGCGAGGGCGGCCAGCAGCACCATGAAGGGGGTGGCGTCCTCGCTGCGGGCCAGCGCGCGGACGGCCTCGGCGACCGGGCGCGGCATGGCGAAGCGGTGGAAGTCGCCGCGGAACTCCTGGACCTCGGGCCGGGGGTGGTCGGTCGGCAGCACCGGCTCGGTCGGGGCGTCGGCCAGGTGCTCGCGCCAGTGGGCGAGTTGGCGCTCGGCGCTCTCCTGGTCCCGGTACTGCCAGGCACTGTGGTCGGCGTACTGGACCGCCGGCTCGGGCAGCTCGGCCGGGCGGCCGGTGGCCGACTCCTCGTACAGGGCGGCGAGTTCGCTCTCCAGTACGGGCAGCGAGCCCTCGTCCCAGACGATGTGGTGGCAGAGCAGCAGCAGGGTGGCGGTGTCGCCGGTGCGGTAGAGGTGGGCGCGCAGCAGCGGGCCGGTCTCCAGGTCGAAGGGGACCAGCGCGGCCTCGGCGACCAGCCCGTCCACCCGCCCGGCCTCGGTGTCGGTGACGGTGAACGGCACCTCGACGGCGGGGTGGACCAGCTGCCGGGGGCCGTCCTCGGTCAGCTCGAAGGTGGTGCGCAGCGCCTCGTGCCGGGCCACCACGCCCGCCAACGCCCGGTGCAGCCGGTCGGGGTCGACCGGGCCGGCGAAGCGGAACACCCAGGGCACGATGTAGGTCGGTGCGTCGGGGTTCATCTGGTCGAGGAACCACAGCCCGCGCTGGTACTTGGACAGCGGCGCCGAGGTGGCGCCGGCCCGGGTGAGCGGAGGGCGCTCGCCGCCCGAGGAGGCGGTGACGGCGGCGGCGAACCCGGCCAGGGTCGGGGCGTCGAAGATGGCGTACGGGGAGATCATGCCGAAGGCGTCGAAGACCCGGCCGACCACCCGCACGGCGGTGAGCGAATCGCCGCCGAGGTGGAAGAAGTTGTCCTCGGCGCCGACCTCGGGCACCCCCAGGACGTCCGCCCAGACGGCGGCGATCAGCTGTTCGGCGGGGGTGCGCAGCGGGCGCCCGGCGGGGGCGGCGGCGGGCTGCTCGGCCTGCGGCTCGGGCAGGGCGGCGCGGTCGACCTTGCCGCCGGCGGTCAGCGGGAAGGCGTCCAGCGCGGTGACGGTGGCCGGGACCATGTGCTCGGGCAGCCGCTCGGCCAGGTGGGAGCGGAGCGCACCCGGGTCCGGCGCCGCGCCGGTGACGTAGGCGGCGAGCCGGCCCTCGTGGGCGAGCACCACGGCGCCGGCCACGTCCGGGTGGGCGGCAAGCAGCTGTTCGATCTCGCCGGGCTCGACCCGGAAGCCGCGGATCTTCACCTGGTGGTCGGCGCGGCCGACGAACTCCAGCGGGGCGTCCGGGGCCGCGCGGCGGACGACGTCACCGGTGCGGTACATCCGGGCGCCCGGCTCGGGCGCGAAGGGGTCGGCGACGAAGCGGCCGGCCGTCTGGCCGGGGCGGCCGTGGTAGCCGGCGGCGAGCAGCGGACCGCCGAGGTAGAGCTCGCCGGCCTCGCCGGGAGCGGTGACGGGCCGCAGCCGGTCGTCCAGCAGGTAGGCGCGGCGGTCGCCGAGCGGGGTGCCGATCGGGACGGACCCGGCGCCCGGCGCGGTGGGGCCGGCCAGCCGGTGGGTGGTGGCGGTGACCACCGTCTCGGTCGGGCCGTAGGCGTTGAGCAGCGGCACTCCGGTGGTGTCCCACCAGGTGGCGGCGGCGTCCGGGTGGAGCCGGTCGCTGCCGGAGACCATCAGTCGCAGGGTGCGGGGCGCCCGGTCGCGGCCCCGGTCGCGCACGGCCGGTACGACCTCCTGGAAGTAGCCGGCGGGCAGGTTGGCGACGGTGATGCCCTCGGTGTCCAGCAGGTCCAGCAGGGCGTCGGGGGCGAGCAGTTGCCGCTCCGGGACGACCAGGCAGGCGCCCGCGGAGAGGGCGGTGAGCACCTGCTCGACGGCGACGTCGACGGTGGGGCGGGCGAGGTGCAGCACCACGTCCTCGGCGGTGAGGCCGAAGCGCTCGACGGCGGCGGCCAGATGGCCGGTGAGGGCGGCGAGCGGCACGTGCACGCCCTTGGGGCGGCCGGTGGTGCCGGAGGTGTAGATGAGGTAGCCGGCGGTGGCGGGCGGCTCGTCGGGCAGGTTGCCCGTGGGCTCTCCCCCGGGCTCACCGGTCAGCTCGCCGTCCGTGAGGGCGAGGGTGGCGCCGGCGTCCTCACGGATCCAGCGGTTGCGCTCCTCCGGGGCCTCCCGGTCCAGCGGCAGGTAGGTGGCACCGGCGCGGAGCGCGGCGAGCAGGCCGACCAGGTGGTCCAGCCGGTCGCGACCGGTGACGGCGACCGTGCGGCCGGGGGCGATCCGGGCGGCGAGGGCACCGCTCAGCTCGTCCAGCTCCCGGTAGCGGACGGTCCGCTCGCCGAGCCGGACGGCCGGGCGGTCCGGGAACCGGCGCGCGACGGATATGAAGGGGAAACCGCGAGATTCCATCATCCAACCCCGATGAATTAACGATGCTGCGGGCAGTGGTCTCGACCGTAGGCCCGCTTTCCGGGGCCGATCGGCAGAATTCCCGGAAGACCATCGGCAGTTTCAACTGCCGCTTGCAGAAACGGAGTTGCCGCATACACAGACGGCCCGCCGGGGCGCACGGAGGCGCCGCGACGGGCTCGCGGGAATACGGTCTGCGATTGTCGGTGAAGTGCTGGAGAGGTGGGGCAGTGAATTACTGGGGAAAGTCCGGGGACCACACGTCCGCGCGCTCCAGCGCGGCCGGCGTGTACTTCCCGAGCGCGCTGATCAGCAGCCGCAGCTCCAGGGCGAGGCAGTCCGCGAAGCGGATCAGCCCGTCCTCCGGGTCCTCGGCGGCGGCGAGCAGGGCCGCCCGGCCCAGGCCGACCGCGCGGGCGCCCAGCGCCAGGCTCTTGACCGCCCGGCCGCCCTCCCACATCCGCCCCGAGACCAGCAGGCACGGCGGCGGCCCGGCGGCGGCCAGCCGGCGCAGGCACTCCGCCAGCGGCAGGCCGACCTGGGCCGGGAAGACGGCCGGCGCCCAGCCGGTACCGCCCTCCGCGCCGTCCACGGTGACGGCGTCCGCCCCCGCCTCGGCGGCCACCCGGGCGGCCTCGGCGACGTCCCGGCCGGGGTGCAGCTTCACCCAGATCCGGGCCCGGGGGAAGTTGTTGCGCATCAGCCGGACCTGCTGGCGCAGGATCTCCGCCGTGAAGGTGCCGGGCGTGCTGGCGCGCAGCACCCGGCCGTCGTCGCCGAACACCGGGTCGATGCCGTAGCGGTCGCCGAGCCGCTCGGCGTCCGCGGCGTCCAGCACGGTCATCCCGCCCAGGCCCGGCTTGGCGCCCTGGCCGACCTTCAACTCGAAGGCGAGCCGCCCGGATTCGAGCAGCGGCAGGGCCGCCGGGTCGCTGTAGACGAGGTTCCACACCTCGGCGTCGGCGTCCTCGGTGGACTGCTGCACGGCCACCCCGCCCAGCCCGTCCGGGAGTTCCCCGGCGTAGGCGCGCAGCCGGCCGAGCAGGGCCCGGTCGGCGGCCTCACCGAGCCGGCCGTAGCCGTTCACCGGGACGACGTTCTCGCCGATCACCATCGGCAGGCCGAGCACGCCCGCCTGCCGGCTCAGCGCCAGGCCGATGTCGCCGCCGGCCGCCCGGGTGGAGCCGGTCGCGGACACGTACACCGGCAGCGAGGAGGTGAACCCGCCGATCCTGGTGGTGAGTTCGACGTCCCGGTAGTCCGGTTCGCGGCCCAGGTCGATCAGCCGGGCGAGGCGCTGCGGCACGAACACCGGCGGCACGATCCGCAGGGCGTCGAGCGCGTCCCCGGCGTCCGGGCCCGCCTGCCCGGCAGGCGGGCGCTCGGCGCCGAGCAGCACCTGCCCGTAGCTGCCGGGCGGCGGGAAGGCGGCGGCCGTCCCGACTCTGGCCCGGTGCCGGACCTCCTCCTCCGGGAAGCCGGGTGCCGAGAGGTCGCTCATGCGCCCGCCCCGTTCCGCCCGGCCCGTCCGCTCCGCCCGCCGCGTCCGGTCCGACTGCTGCGTCCGCTCACGGCGACACCACCCCCGCCAGCTTCGGGAAGGCGCTGGCCTGCCAGACCGCGTCCAGCCCGGCGACGTAGCGGGTCAGCCGCTCCACCCCGATGCCGAAGCCGGCACTGGCGGGCACGCCCTCGCGGACCAGGTCCAGGTACCAGCGGTACTTCTGCGGGTTCTCGCCGGTCTCCCGCATCCGGGTGATGATCTCGGCGTAGTCGTTGGTGCGCTGGCTGCCGCTGCACAGCTCGCCGAAGCCCTCGGCCGCGATCAGGTCGAAGTTCCGCAGCAGGCCCGGGTCCTCGGGGTTCTCCCGGTCGTAGAAGCCGCGCGAGCCCTTGGGGTAGTCGGTGACGAAGAACGGCCGGTCGCGCCGGGCGGAGAGCAGTGCCTCGCCGTCCCAGTCGAGTTCGGCGTCCGGGCTCTGCGGGTGGCCGAGGCCCTGGAGCTCCGCCACCGCCTCGGCGTGCCGCATCCGGCCGAAGGAGCCCTTCAGCAGCTCGGCGAACGCATCGGTGTCACGGCCGAGTTCGGCGAACTCCTTGGGCAGCTCACGGACCGCGCTGCCGACGATGTGCGCCACCAGCTCCTCCACCAACTGCACCACGTCGTCCCGGGTGGCGCCCGCCACCTCCACGTCCAGCTGGTGGAACTCGGCCAGGTGGCGATTGGTCCCGGCGGTCTCCAGCGGCTCCAGCCGGACGTTCGGCGCGATGCAGAAGATCTTGTCGAAGGCCAGCAGCGAGGCCTGCTTGTAGAGGATCGCGCTGGTCATCAGCTTGTAGCGGTGGCCGTAGAAGTCGATGTCGACCTGCTTGGAGCCGCGCGAGCCGGGATCGGTGACCGGGCCGATGATCGGCGGGAGGAGCTCGGTGAAGCCCCGGCCGCGCAGGAACTCACGGGCGGCGAACAGCAGCTGGTGCTGGATCCGCAGGGCGGCCCGGGTGGTCGGGGAGGTCAGGTGGCGGCCGGGCTCGGGGAGCGTCGCGGCGCCGGTCGCAGGGGTGGGCCCGTCGGTGGTCATGGCGTGGTGTGTCCCAACTCTCGTGATGCGGCGGGTGTTCGGTCGAGGTCCGGGGTTTCGGCGGCGCGGCTGTCGTAGCTCCACTGGACGTGGGAGAGCGCGCCGAGCAGGTCGGCCGAGCCGAGGATCGGCGGGCGCGGGCCGCCGGACAGGCCGGCGATCGGCATCGAGCCGACGTTCGACCAGTGCAGCCGCCCGTCCGGCCCGAGCGAGCTGCGGGCCCGGCCCGCGTTGTCGGGGTGCAGGCAGTAGGGCACGTCCAGGTAGCCGGCCGCGAAGGCGCGGACCAGGGCCCGGCCGATGTCGGTGTCCAGCTCCAGCACCGCGCCGATCAACGCCCGTGCCTCGGCCTCGATACCGGTGTCCGGCACGGCGGTGAGCGGCGGGCGCAGGCGCTCCGCGGCGGCAGCGGCGGCGGCCGTCTCCAGTGCCGTCACGTTCTCGCCGACGGTCGGGATCCGGTGCGCCTCGGCCGTCGTCTTCACGATCAGCCGGGCCGCGCCGGTGCGCACCGCCAGCCGGGCCGCGTCCTCCAGCAGCAGCCGGGCCCCGCCGGGGGTGCGCGGGAACACGCCCATGTAGGCGTAGAGCACGAGGTGCCGGTCGACATCGGGCAGCAGCTCGTCCGCGAGCCGGCCGAGCACGGTGAGCGCCTCCTCGTCCTGCGCCCGGTCCGGCTGCTGGGCGTAGCTGAGCGAGATGCTGCGCAGCCCGTGCTGGCGGAAGAACAGCGCCTCCAGCACGCTGACCGCGATCAGCAGACTGGGCGGGCAGAGCTGCCCCATCAGACAGCCGCCGAAGGTCTCCAGATGCGGCTCCGCTCCGAACTCCCGCAGTGAGGCGAGGAGTTCGCAGCTGCGCCGCCAGCAGGCCACCGCCTCGCTGAGCGGGGTGCGGCTGTACGGCAGGCAGTAGGAGACCGGGCCGCCCTCGGTGGCGTCCAGGCCGACCGCGAGCAGCGCCCTGATGATGTGCTCGGGCATCGCCGAACCGTGCCGGACCTGCACCGGGAAGCGGGCGTCCGCGATCCCGCGCAGCACCGCCCGGGTGACGTCCACCGGGTGGCTGGCGATCGGGTAGCCGTTGAGGCCGACGCCCTCGGTGAGCGCGCTCCGGGCGGCGGCGAGGTCGCCGGTGCGGGTGTAGCTGTCCAGGGTGATGGTGCCGACCGTGGTGG
This sequence comes from Streptomyces sp. XY431, assembly GCF_001279805.1. Lineage (NCBI taxonomy): Bacteria > Bacillati > Actinomycetota > Actinomycetes > Kitasatosporales > Streptomycetaceae > Streptomyces > Streptomyces sp. XY431. Next base: position 8,104 of record NZ_LGDO01000017.1, on the reverse strand, counting down.
CGTCGGCGCCGCGGGTGGCGAGCAGGCCGTCGCGCATCCGCAGCGGGTCGGCCATGCCCATCCGGGGCTGGACCACCAGGGTCCCGGCGGCCCGGGCGCGGGCGACGAAGGCGCCGAAGCCGGGGGCGGCGGGGGCGTCCCCGCGCGGCGCGGTGGCGAGGCCGGTCATCGCAGCACCCCGGAGGCGGAGGCGGTGGGCAGGGATCTGGCGGCGGTGGGCAGCACACGGTCGGCGGGCGCGGGCACGGCCCGCGAGGCGGCGGGCAGCGCGCCGACGAAGGAGCGGAAGTCGGCGACCGAGCGCCCCTCCTCGAACACCCCGTCGTACCCGGCCGCGAGCAGCGACCGCTGCCGGTCCGGGTCGCCGGAGCCGGCGATGCCGAGCTTGCCGCCGATCACCGTCGGGGTGGCGGCCAGTTCGGGGCAGGCGCGCAGCGCCGGGATCACCCGCAGGCCGTCGTGGTAGCCGTGCCCGTTGACGCTGCTCAGCACGATCAGGTCGGGCTCGATCCGGCGGCACTCGGAGACCAGCAGCTCGTCCGGCACACAGGCACCCAGGTTGGTGACCCGGTGGCCCAGCTCCTCCAGCAGCAGCTGCAGGAAGACCAGGTTCCAGGTGTGCGAGTCCGAGGCCATGGTCGTCACGACGACGTCCAGACCGGCCGGTTCGGCCTTTCCGCGCTGCGGCTCCAACTGGTTCACGGCGCAAACCCTCTGTAGTCGGTGGGTGGTGGGAGTCCCGGCCCGGCGGCGCCGGCGACCGGCTCGCCCGGCCTGAGCAGAACGCTAGGCAGGATCCGGTGGGCGGACCGGCAGCTCGTCCGGCAAGTGACGGGCAGTATCGGGACCCGGCGGCGCCCCGGCGGCTAGCCCGCCGCGGCCAGCACCGGGTACGCCCCGGCGCCGCCGAACAGCCGCCGGCAGAGGTTCAGCACCGTGAACCGGACGCCGTCCCGGGCCGGCACACTGCGGATCAGCCCGCTGGCCAGCAGCTCGTGCACAGCGGCCAGCGACTCCTGCGGCGGCCGCCCGCTCAGCTCGACGGCGTCCTCCCCGGACCAGTCCCCCGGCTCGGCGGCCAGCCGCTCCAGCAGGTCGCGCTGGCCCAGCGTCAGCCGGTCCACCGCCGCGTCCAGCGCCTCGCCCACACCCCCGCGCCCGCCGAAGCCGGCCGGCGGCGGCCCCAGGTGGAACGGCCCGTCCGCCATCCGCGCCACCAGCTGGCGCGGCGAGAGCACCGTCGACCAGCCGGCGGCCAGCTCCAGGGCGCCGGGCAGGCCGTCCAGCTGCCGGCAGAGCGCGGCCACCGCGGGCGCCTCCTCCGGTTCCAGCCGGTACCCGGGGCGCAGCCGGCGCAGGTGCGACAGCAGCAGCCGGACGGCGCCGACCTCGGCCAGCGCGGCCGGGTCGTGGTCGAGCTCGGGACCGGGCGTGGGCAGCGGGGCGAGCGGGACCACCTGCCCGCCGGGCAGCGGCTGCGCGACCCGGGCGGTGATCAGCACGCTGAGGCCGGGGCAGCGCTGGAACAGCTCGTCCAGCAGGGCGGTCTCCACCCCGGAGTCGGCGCCGTCCAGGACCAGCAGGGTGGGGCGGGCGCCGATCGCCCCGACCAGGTCGGCCCGGCGCTCGGGGCCCATCCCGGGCTGGCGGGCCCAGTCGATCCAGCGCACCGACCAGCGGGCGGTCAGGTGCAGCCGGCGGGCCACCTCCAGCACCAGCCGGGTCTTGCCGACCCCGCCGAGGCCGGCCACGGTCATCAGCCGGTCGCCGTGCACGGCGAGGGCCTCGGTGAGCACGTCGATCTCCGGTTCGCGGCCGACGATGGCGCCCCGGGCGACCGGCGGCGCGGTCGGCTCGTCGCGCGGCTCCTCGGCGAGCGCCTGGCGGCGTGCGGCCGCCTCGAACACCGAGCGGCTGCGGCCCTCCAGCCGCAGCGCGTCGGCGAGCAGCCGGACCGTCTCCTGCCGGGGGCGCTGGACCCGTCCGCTCTCCATGTCGCGGATCGCCCGGACGCTCAGTGTCGCGTGGTCGGCGAGGATCTGCTGGGTCAGGCCGATGCGCTCGCGCCGGATCCTGAGCAGCTCGCCGAAGCCCGCCGTCGACTGCAGGGTGTGACCGCCGTCCATGCTCCGTCCGCCTTCCGTGGGTTGGCCAAGTACCGGGGACCAGGGGCCCGCGCCCCCCGTCAGGCGGGCCCGAGGGCGGCGCCGGACGGTGGTGACCGTCGGACCGGCTTTCCCCTGGCGCCGATGGTCCACGGCCCGGCTCTACGGCCGATCAACGGTCGATCACCACAGGTTCACGACACCTCCGCATCGTCCACGAACCCTCCGGACGCCTGAAGGCATGGAACGGGATCGACGACTCTGGGCGGGACCGGCGAGAAAGGGGGGTGCCACGGGACCGGCCCGGGCGTACCGCATCGGGGGACGGTACGCCCGGGCCGGTGGCTCGGAGCGGGGCAGGACGGGAACGGGGCGGCGTCAGGCGCGCTGGAGCCCCGGGTTGTACGCCTCACTGACGAAGGAGGCGGCGGTGGACACCGTGCCGCCGGGGCGGGTGATGTGCGAGACCACCCGGTAGTCGGCGCGGGCGTGCTCCTCGTCGAGCGTGATCGCGGTGTAGCCGCGCCGCCCGTCGTAGAACTTCAGGTGCGGGTTGGCGGCAGTCAGGGTGGCCCAGTTGGCCGGGTGCTCCGCGCCGTCCCCGTCGCTGGCGATCGAGGTGCCGACGATCTCCACGCCGACGGTCCGCGAGTCCGGGTCGTCGAAGTCGCGCTTGACGTCCATCGCGTAGGCGACGTGCACGTCGCCGGTGAGGACGACGAGGTTCTCGACGCCGATGTCCTCGACGCCGGCCAGCAGCCGTTCGCGCGCGGCCGGGTAACCGTCCCAGGCGTCCATGGACAGCTTGGAGACCTCCGCGGTGGTGTTCTTGCGGCGGGAGAGCACCACCTGCTGCGGCACCACGTTCCACACCGCGCGGGAGCTGCGGAAGCCGTCCAGCAGCCAGCGCTCCTGGGTGGCGCCCATCAGGGTGCGGCGCGGGTCCGCCGACTCCGCGGTGGGGAACTGCCAGCCGTCGCCGTTGGCCTGGTCGGAGCGGTACTGACGGGTGTCGAGAATGTCGAACTGCGCCAGCCGGCCGTAGTGGTGGCGGCGGTACAGCTTGAGTTCGGTGGCGGTCGGCTGCGGCATCCGCAGCGGCATGTTCTCCCAGTACGCGCGGGTGGCGGCGGCGCGGCGGGCGACGAACGCCTCCGGGGACTGGCCCTTCTCGGGAATGCCGGCCGCGTAGTTGTTCTCCACCTCGTGGTCGTCCCAGGTGACGTACCAGGGGAAGGCGGCGTGCGCGGCCTGGAGGTCGGGGTCGGTCTTGTAGAGGGCGTAGCGCAGCCGGTAGTCCGCCAGGGTGGTGGTCTCGTGGGCGAACAGCGACGGCAGGGTGCGGTCGGTGTACTTACGGTCGCCGCCGACGGCGTCGATCCCGTACTCGTAGATGTAGTCGCCGACGTGGAAGACGGCGTCGAGGTCCTCCTCCGCGAGGTGCTTGTACGCGGTGAAGTAGCCGTCCTCGTACGCCTGGCAGGAGACCAGGCCGAAGCGGACCCGGTCGACGTGGCGGTTGCGGGCCGGGGCGGTGCGGGTCCGGCCGACCGGGCTGGTCCAGGCACCCACCCGGAAGCGGTACCAGTACACCCGGTCGTGGTCGAGGCCGTCGACGTCCACGTGCACCGACCAGTCGAACTCGGCGTGGGCCCTGGCCGTGCCGCGCCGGGCGACCTTGCGGAAGCGCTCGTCCCGGGCCACCTCCCAGTCCACCTTGACCACGCCGGCCGGCGGCAGGCCGCTGCCGGGCTCCAGCGGGCGGGGGGCGAGACGGGTCCAGAGCACCACCGCGTCGCCGAGCGCGTCACCGGAGGCGACGCCGAGGGTGAACGGGTTCTCGGTCAGGGTGCGGGGCGCGAGCTCCGTGTCGGCGGCGTGGGCGCTCGGCAGCTCGGTGGTGAACGCGAGCGCGGCGGCCGCCGAGGCGACCGTCAGGAAGCGGCGGCGGCCGAGGCCGAGCCGGGCGGCGGCCTCGGTCAACTGCCGGTCGGGCGAGGGCTGCTGGTCTGTGCGGGCCATGGGCTGGACTGCCTTCCGTACGCGGGGGCCGGCCGGCTGGACACACCGGCTGTGTACGGAGGGAAATTGGAGTGGACCGCGCGGTACGGCGGGCGTCGGAGCATCGGCGGGCAGGTGATCATCGCGTGATCACAGCGGCCGGATCGGACAATCGGGGAGATTCCCCCGTAGTCACGCAGCGGAATTCGCTCCGGATTCGTACCGAGCGGGGCGGTCGGCGCGGACCCGCCCGCCCCACTCGGCCCGCCGGTCCTGCCCGCGCGCAGATGGACGAGCGCCGCCCGTCCCTCCACCGCGCGCGGGGTGCACGCCCGTCGGCGGAGCCTCGCGGCCCCGCACGGACGGCGACCGGCAGGTCCTCGGCCACCGTGACGGTCGACGGCGTTCACGGCGGAGCCCGGAGCGAGATCACCCCGACGGGCCTGCGGGTGGGTGGCGGCAGCCAATCACGACACCGCACCCACCCGCAAACCCGCCGCTCACGGCATCGGACGGAGCGTCATACTCCGAGCCCGGAAGGGTTGTTCACGGTCCGCCGCCCAGTGGGGAGCGGCCCGCCGCCCCAGCGCCGGAAGGTCGGACGCAGGAGGGGCCGGCGGAGGCCCGGCGCCTTCCGGGGCGGACCGTGCGGGAACAACCGATTCGCTTTTCGCCCACCGGTCGTGTTCACCGACGCGGGGTGGAGCAGCTCGGTAGCTCGCTGGGCTCATAACCCAGAGGTCGCAGGTTCAAATCCTGTCCCCGCTACTCAGTAGCAGCGAAGGCCCGGAGGATACGTCCTCCGGGCCTTCGCCGTTCGCGAAGCCGCCCCGGAACCCGTTCCCGAAACCGATTCCGAAGCCGTTCCCCGATCCGGGAATTGCGGTCGCTCATCCCGCTCCGGCGCAAACCTCCGCCTCCGCCAGGTACCGCGCCACCGGGCCCAGGGTCAGCATTCCACTGGCGGCGCCGGCGTGTTCCGCACCGGCATCACGCAGGGCAGCCGCAGCGTGCGCGGCGATCGCGCGCTCGCCGAGGCGTACCGCGGCGCGGGCGGTCAGGCACCACATGGCCTCCTGCATATGGTCACGCGGTGGTTCGGGCACCGCGGCGAGGGCGGTACGGGCCTGCTCGCCCCGGTCCTGGGCGAGCAGCACGAGGGGTCGCGTCCAGTGCCGGTACGGGCCCCAGTCGAGGTGCGGGTCGGTGGGCGCGGGCCGGTCGTGCAGCAGGCGCAGTCCCAGCAGGGCGAGCGGGAACAGGCCGTGGTGCAGCCCCGGCATCCCGGCCGTCCGGAGGGCGTCCTCGGCAGCGCGGTAGAGCGCCGCTGCCGCGGCGGCGGTCGGTCCGCCGGGTCCGGCGCTGCGGGCGGCTGCGGCCCGGGCCCTGAACCACCCGGTGAGGACGGGGACGAGGGGCGCCTCGGTGGTGGCGGCGAGCCGGTCGGCCGCATCGGCGTGCGAGGTCGCGGCGTCCAGGTCGCCGAGGGCCGAGGCGGACTGCAGGCGGACGAGTCGGCCCAGGACGGCGAACTTCGGCAGCTCGTGCCGGGTGGCCAGGTCCAGGATCTCGGCGCCGGTGCTGTCCCGTGCCGCCGCGAGCCCGGGGCGGGTGAAGGACTGCAGGAACACCCCGTTGAGGGCGAAGGCCAGCAGGGCGGGATCGGCCAGCTCCCGTGCCAACTGCTCGGCCCGACGCGCCGCCTGCTGCGCGTGCTCCAGCTCGGTCCCCGACAGATCGGCGCTGCGGCTCTCGACGGCGACCGTGGCCAGGAGGCGGGCGCGCAGGTCGGCGGGGCCGTCCGTGCCGAGCCCGGTGAGTGTGCGCTCGGCAGCCGCGACCACGGCGCGGGACTGCTCGGGGTCGTCGGCCCGGCTCCAGACGGCGGGCACGTCGTAGGCGCCGATGATCCGGGCGGTCAGGGCAAGGTCTCCCGTGCGTTCCGCCGCACGGACGGCGGCGAGGCGGTCGCGCCGGGAGCGGACGAGGGCGTCGCCGCCCGCCAGGGCGAGGGTGCGGGCCAGATCCACCGTGGTGCGCGGGCCGAGCCGGACACCGTGGCCCGTCCACGCGGTACGCACTCCTTCGGAGGGAACGGCCCCGTTGAGGATGTCCGTCTCCAGGCGCCGGAGGCCGGCACCGGGGTCGAGCCCGAGTCGGCCGACGAGCATGGCGCGGGCGCGACGGAGGGTGGCCAGCGCGTCGGCGCGGCGGCCCGCGCGGTACAGCGCGCGGGCGAGCAGCTCCCAAGCCGGCTCGCGCCACGGGTGTTCGGCGACCTGGGCACCCAGTTCGGCGACGAGGTCGGCCCCTTCCCCGGAGTCGAGAAGGATCCGGGCGCGCAGTTCCACCCCCTCCAACCTCAGTTCCTCCAGCCGGGCCCGCTCGCGCTGCGCCCATGGGGAGCCGGTCACATCGGCGTAGGCGGGGCCGCGCCAGGCCGCGAGTGCCGCGGCGAGGCCGGTCACCGCGTCGGGGTCGCGGCGGGCTCGGGCCAGGGTGTCCTGGAACCGGTGGACGTCCACCTCGTCGCGCGGCAGGCGCAGCGCGTAGCCGGGGCCTTCGGTGACGATGACGCGCGGCGGCCGCCGGGGCGGCCGGTCGGGTTCGAGGGCGCGGCGCAGCGCGGCGACGAACGTACGCAGGGCGCCCACGGCGCGGGCGGGCGGATCGGTCCACAGGTCGTCGACGAGGGTGTCGGTGGTGACCGTCCGTCCCTCGGCGGCGACGAGCCGGGCGAGCACCTCGCGATGGCGGGGTCCGCCCAGGTCGACCGGGCTGCCGTCGTCGCGGAGGGCACGCACCGCACCGAGCACGTCGATTCGCATGACCCCATCCTCCGTGCCGGAGGCCGACCGCGCCCCACCGTACTGATCGGTTGCTGATCGCCGTCGTCGAGGCTGATCCGGTCGAGTCCCCGACCCGAAAGGGTGGTCCCTCATGATGCTCACCGTTCCCGGCTTCGATCACGTCCGCCTGCCCGGCGCGGACGGTGTGGAGCTGGCTGCCGCCGTGGGCGGCAGCGGCAGTCCGGTCGTGCTGTTGCACGGATTTCCCCAGACCCACCTGATGTGGCGACACGTCGCCGAGCGGCTCGCCGACGAGCACACGGTGATCCTTCCCGACCTGCGGGGGTACGGCGCCAGCGACAAGCCGGCGGCCACCGGCCCCGAGGTGTACGCCAAGCGCACCATGGCCGCCGACGTCGTGACCCTGGCGGCGGCGCTGGGCCACGAGCGCTTCGCCCTGGTCGGCCACGACCGGGGCGCGCTGGTCGCCTTCCGGGCGGGGTTGGACCACCCCGGGACCATCACGCACCTGGGCATCCTCGACGTCGTGCCGACGCTCGACATGTGGAACGTCCTGCGCGGCGCCTCGGCTGCGGTCGGCTACCACCTCTTCCTGATGGCGCAGCCGCCGGGCCTGCCGGAGGCGATGATCACAGGCAGCGCGGACGCGTTCTTCGGCTCGTTCCTCGACGCCTGGGCCGACGACCCGACCGGCATGCCCGAGGACGTACGTGCCGAGTACCTGCGCGCGAGCGCCGCGGCGGTGACGTCGATCGTCGCGGACTACCGGGCCTCGGCGGACATCGACATCACGCACGACCAGGCCGACCTGGACGCCGGTTCGCAGCTGGCCATGCCCGTGACGGTCGTCCAGCAGGACTGGGGCGCGCGGCTCGGCTACGACGCCGCCGGGGTGTGGAAGGCGTGGGCGCCGGACCTGGACCACCGGCTGACCCGCGCCGGACACTTCATGGCCGAAGAGGCACCCGACGAGATCGCGGCCGCGATCCGGAGCCTGCTGGCCCGCTGAGCCTCCTGCTCAGGTGCTGCTGAAGCGACCCGGCCGAAAGCGATTCGCTTTTCGCCCACCCGGTGCCGTAGGGTCGTGTTTACCGACGCGGGGTGGAGCAGCTCGGTAGCTCGCTGGGCTCATAACCCAGAGGTCGCAGGTTCAAATCCTGTCCCCGCTACTCAGTAGCAACGAAGGCC
>NZ_LGDO01000016.1:0-29861 GCF_001279805.1 Streptomyces sp. XY431 | reverse complement strand
ATAACCCAGAGGTCGCAGGTTCAAATCCTGTCCCCGCTACTCAGTAGCAACGAAGGCCCGGAGGATACGTCCTCCGGGCCTTCGCCGTTCCCGAAGCCGCCCCGACAGCCGCCCCGGAACCCGTTCCCGCAACGAAAAACCGGCGCCGGAAATCGGAAGGGCCTGGCATCGGCCGCGCGCGGTGCGCGAGAGTGGCCCGACCGCTGCCGCGACCGATGGAGCCGCCCGTGACCGTCACCCGGATCCTCCACTACCACCACGAGTTGCCGCTCGACTTCGACCAGTTGCTGCTCGGCATCCACGTCGACGCCCGCGCCGACCGGATGCTCGACCCGTTCGCCCAGCGGTTCCACCTGGTCGTCGACCACTGGACGAGGCGTCCCGGCTTCTCCTGCGTCGTCTCCTACGAAGGCCGCGAACCGACCGGCTTCGCCTACGGCGCACCGCTGGCGGCCGGCCGTGAATGGTGGCGCGGGCTGCTCGACCCCGCCCCGGCCCCCGCCGCGACCTTCGGCCTGTCCGAGCTGATGGTCCGCCCCGCCTGGCGCGGGCAGGGCCTCGCCGGGCGACTGCACGACGCCCTGCTGGAGGACCGGCCCGAGGACTTGGCGTGCCTCCTGGCCGAGGCCGACCGGCCCCGCGCGCAGGCCCGTTGCGAGTCCTGGGGCTACCGCCCGGTCGGCCCGACCCGGCCCGTCGCCGGCAGCCCCGCGTACACCGTGATGCTCCGCCGACTCCCGCCCGTGCCGCTCCCGCCCGTGCCGCTGCATTCCGGTGGGGAGTACCGTGAAAGGGCCGTCACGCATCCGGACGGTTCGGCGGCCGACGAGTCCTGAGAAAACGTCCATGCCGTCCTCAGGATGTTCAAAGCCGCGCGCCCTACTCTCATCGATCATGGCGATACGAAGCGTCTCCCGGGCAAGAGTGTTGGTACCGGTCGGCCTCCTCGTCGCCGCGGGGGCGGTGGCCGCGGCGTTGCAGGGGCAGTCCGGCGGTGTCGAGAGCCGTTCGCAGATGTCCGTCGTGGCCGACACGACCTCGTCCGCCCCACCGGTGGTCACCCCGGCCACCGCCGCGCCCACCCCGACCGCCACGCCCACCGCCGTCCCTGCGCCCGCTGCCACGGCCGGGGCCGCCGCCGCGGCCCTGCACAGCGCCGTCGACCGGGCGGAGGGCGCGGTCTCGGTGGCGGTCACCGACCTGGACACCGGGCAGTCGCTCAGTTACGGCGGCCCCGGCCACGACTTCGCCACCGCCAGCATCGTCAAGCTCGACATACTGGCCGCGCTGCTGCTCCGGACGCAGGACCTCGGCACCACGCCGACCGCCGCCCAGCGCGACCTGGCCACCACGATGATCGAGAACAGCGACAACGACTCCGCCACCGGCCTGTGGGACGAGATAGGCGCGGACCCGGGTCTCGACGCCGCCAACGCACGCTTCGGCCTGACCGCCACCGAGGCCGGCCAGGACGGCTACTGGGGCCTCACCTCGACCACCGCCGACGACCAACTGCGCCTGCTGCGCCAGGTCTTCACCGACGAGTCGCTGCTCTCCGCCACCTCCCGCGCCTACATCCAGGGGCTGCTCGACGAGGTGGAGGAGGACCAGCGGTGGGGCGTGGGCGCGGCGGCGAGCAACGGCGGGTACGAGGTGAAGAACGGCTGGCTGCCGAGGGACACGGACGGCCTGTGGGTGATCAACAGCATCGGCCGGGTCGAGCGGGACGGGCACCAGCTGCTGATCGCCGTGGTCTCGGACGGGAATTCGACCGACACCGACGGAATGGACCTGGTGGAGTCGGTGGCCCGCGCGGCGGCCGAGGCTGTGACCGGGAGCTGAGCGCCGGGAGGGCTCATCCCCGACGCGGGGCCCGGCCGAGTCCGTCGAGGAACTGCCGTTGGCCGTCCAGGAATCCGTCCGCGAAGAGCGAGCGGGGCGAGAACAGCGCGGTGAGCGTGAGCCTGGGCTCCGACTGCTCGACGGACCGCTTGAGCAGTGAATGGGCCGCGTCCGGGTAGTGCGCGACCGTCAGCGCGCCGCCCGCGTCCAGCGCCTCGCGGTAGCCGCGCTCCGTGTCGGCGGTGTCCACATTGGTGTCCTGGCCCGCGAGGACCAGCAGCACCGGGACGCCGCGCAGGGCCAGGAGGTCCCGGGTGGCGTCGGCGGTGTGGTTCCGGGAGACGAAGCCCCAGCGGCCGGCGGTCATGCCGTCCGCGTCGCCGCCCATGGCCGCGAGGTACTCCTCGAAGCCCGCGTGGCGCGCGAGCAGCGCCCGGACGGCGTCGCTCCGGGCGGTCTCGGCCTCGATCCGGGCGGCCGACGCGCCCTCGGCGCGCAGTTCGGCGAGGAGGTTGTAGCGGCCCTGCCGGAGCCAGTTGATCGCGGGCGAGACGGCGAGAACGAAGCTCACGGGCGTCCTCGCGGCGACCTTCGGCAGGACCCAGCCCGCCTGGCTGGCGCCCCAGAGCCCGATCCGGTCGCCGTCGATGTCGGGGCGGGTGCGGGCCCAGGCGATCGCGGCGGCGGCCTCGTCGGCCCGGTCGTCCATGGACTGGTCGAGCCAGTTGCCGGGGGCGCCCGCGACGCCGGGCTTGTCCCAGGAGAGCGAGGCGTACCCGGCCTCGGCGTTCGCCTCCCAGATGGGCTTGTAGCCGTCGTCGTGGGTGGCGTCGGTGGGGCCGTCGCCGTGGACGTACACGACGAGGCCGTGGCGCTCGCGGCCGTCCCTGGGGACGGCGAGCACGCCGTTGAGGACGTGGTTGCCGTGGCGGATCGAGACCCGCCGCTCGTCCATGGCGTAGGAGTTCTGCCACAGCACCGCGCCGACGAGACCGGCACCCACCAGCAGCACCGCGACGAGCGACCACACGGTGATGCGGAGCCCCCGCCGTCGGGGCCGGGTCTTCGGACGCACGGTTTTCGGACGCTCGGTTTTCGGACGCATGGGGCGGCCGCCTCCGTTCTGGTTCCGGTTCTGATCCGGCCCTAGAACTATCACCATAAGAACGATCGTGGCGAGTCTGATAGATTTGAGTCCTGGTTCCAAGGCTCGACGAGAAGCGGAGGCACAGCATGGGACTCGACACACCGGGCCGCCCCGGCGCCGGAACGGTGACCGTGCGGCGGGGCCTCCCCGACGGAGCCGAGCGGCGGGCCGCCGAGCTGTACTGGGACGCCTTCGGCCGCAAGCTCGGCCCCGCCCTCGACCCGCCCGACAAGGCCGTGCCCTTCATCGCCGCCCACTTCAACGCCGACCGCGCGGTCTGCGCGCTGCTCGACGGACAGCTCGTCGGCCTCGCCGGGTACCGCCAGGGCGGGCGGGGCCTCACCGGAGGATCGGCCGGCGCCGTGCTGCGCGCCTACGGACACCTGCGCGGACTGCACCGGCTCCTGCTCCTCTCCCTGTTCGAACGCCGTCCGGCGCCCGGGCAGCTCCTCATGGACGGGATCGCCGTGAGTCCGGACCTGCGCGGCCGGGGTGTCGGCAGCCTGCTCATCGAGGAGGTGGCCGCCGTCGCGGCGGAGCAGGGCTACCGGGAGATCAGGCTGGACGTGATCGACACCAACCCGCGCGCCCGGGCCCTGTACGAGCGGCGCGGCTTCACGGCCGTACGGACCGAGGAGACGCCCTACCTGCGCCGGCTGCTCGGCTTCGGCGCGGTCACCACCATGCGCCGCCCCGTCGGCACCGACGGCAGGGGAGAACTGTGAGCACCGGAACCGACCACACCGGGACCGACCGCACCGGAACGGACCACGTCGAGGTCCCCACCCGGATGCTCGTCCACGCGCTGGTCCGCGAGGACGGCACCGTCGGCGCCGACGAGCTGTACAGCGTCGCCAACACCCTGGGCATGAGCGACCAGCAGGTGCGGCTCTGCGTCAAACGCCTGGTCGGCGAGGGCCGGTTCACCCACGAGGGCCGCGGCCGAAAGGCGCAGCTGCACGCGACGCCGGACACCGTGCGCGCCCTCGCCCCCAACGCGGACTTCCTGCGGCACGCGTTCCGCCAGGACGCCGGGGCCGCGCCCTGGGACGGCGTCTGGCACCTGGCCGCCTTCGCGGTGCCCGAATCGGCGCGCACCGCCCGGGACACCCTGCGCGAGACGCTCGTCCACCTCGGCGGCGCCCCGCTCCAGGGCGGCCTGTACGTCAGCGCCAACGCCTGGGAACCGTACGTCGAGGAGGCGGCCCACCGCCTCGGCGCCCACGGCGGGCTCACCCTCCTCACCACGACCGACCTGCGCCGGGGCGACACCCGGGAGCCCGCCGAACTCGCCCGCGAGCTGTGGCCCCTGGCGGAGATCGCCGACCGCTACCACCGCCTCGACCGCATCGCCGGACCACGCCTCGCCCGGCTCACCGGCCCCGCCGAGCTCTCCTCCGCCGAACTCCTGACCGTCGCGGTCGAGTTGGCCGCCGAGCTCACCCGCGCCATGGAGCCCGATCCGCTCCTGCCGCCCCAACTGCTGCCCCACCCCTGGCCCGGCACCGGGGCCAGGGAGCGGATCGCCCGCTGCTGGGCCGCCCTGTACGCCCGCGACCGGGGCGAGGCCCGCCCGGCGCTCTTCCGCCTCTTCGCCGACATCACCCGGGAAGCGGCGGACCGGGTCACGGACTGACGACGGAACCGACCGCTCGGGGCTCACCCCTCCTCGGGGACCTCGACGATCAGCAGCGTCCCCCGACTGCCGGGGCGGACGGCGTGGGCCGCGCGCGCCGGGATCCGGAGCAGCTCGCCCGGGCCGACCGTCACCTCGGCGCCGTCCAGCAGGAGTTCGAGGCGGCCGTCGAGGACGAGCAGCACCTCCGGGTCGACGTGCGACTCGACGGGCAGCGGCCGCCCGTCCATCCGCAGGACCTTCACGGCGGCCGTGCCCACCTGTCCGAGCAGGTGGGACGCCCAGGGGGCGGGCAGCGCGGACGCGGCGGCGGACAGGTCGATCGGGTTCACGGCGGTCGGGCTCACGGAAATCGGCTTCACGGCATACCTCCATGGCGGGCCCGACCCGCCGTGGTGGCAGGACAGGACCGCGATGTGTTCGAAGGGGACGTGCTGGACGCTATCCGAGCGGCCGGGCCCGTTGGTCGACCGTTTGGTAAAACCTCGCGCCGTCCCTCCGAGCGGGTCTCAGCGCGACAGTCCCGCCCGGTGGGCGAGGATGGCGAGGCGGACGCGGTCGCGGGCCGCGAGCTTGTGGAGCAGCCGGCCGATGTGGGTCTTGGTGGTGCCCTCGGTGATGTGGAGGCGCACGGCGATCTCGGGATTGGTGAGCCCGTCGCCGACCAGGGCCAGCACCTCGCGCTCGCGGGCCGTAAGGGCGCGGACGGCGGTGCGCGCCCCGGCCCGCACCGGGTCCTCGCCGGCGATGCCCGGCCCGGCGGCCAGCAACTCGGTCAGCTCGGTGATCAGCTGCCGGGCGATGCCGGGCCCGAGCGCACCCTCGCCGGCGGCCACCGCCCTTACCGCGGCGAGGAGTTCGGCGGGTTCGGCGTCCTTGAGCAGGAAGCCCGCCGCCCCGGCGCGCAGCGCGCCGCGTACATAGGTGTCGAGCGCGTAGGTGCTGAGGATCAGCACCCGGCTGCCGGAAGCTCCGGCGGTGATCCGGCGGGTGGCCTCGATACCGTCCAGGCCGGGCATCCTGATGTCCATGAGGACGACGTCCGGCCGTTCCCGGTGGGCGAGTTCGACGGCCTCCGCGCCGTCCGAGGCCTCCCCCGCCACCGTGAAGCCCGGGGCGAGGCGCAGGATCCCGGCGAACCCGGCGCGGACCAGGGCCTGGTCGTCGGCGACCACGACCCGGACCGTCACGGCCGGTGCTCCGGCTCTGCGGAGCCCGACCCGGAGTCGGCCCCGGCCAGTGGCAGCCCCGCGCTGACGCGGAAGCCGCCCGCCGGGGTCGGCCCGGCCACGCACCAACCGCCGTACGGGGCCACCCGCTCCCGCATCCCGGCCAGGCCCGCGCCACCGGCGCCACCGGGTGCGGGGCGTGGAGGCGCGCCGTCCCCGGGCCCGTCGTCCGTGACCTCCAGCCACAGCTCCTCGTCCCGGTACTCGACCTCCACCCGGGCCCGGGCCGCGCCCGCGTGCCGGACCACGTTGGCGAGCGCCTCCCGCAGGATCCGGTACCCGGACAGGCCGACGCCGGGCGGCAGTTCGCGTTCCCGCCCGCGGATCCGGACCTCCACCGCGACCCCGCCGGCACCGGCCCACTCCGCCAGCCGCCGCAGATCGGCCGCCGCCAGTCCGGGGGCGGGCACCGGGACCGACGGCCGGTCCCCGGGCCCGGTGTCCTCCCGGAGGACGGCGAGCAGCGTCCGGGTCTCGCGCAGCGCGTCGGTGCTCACGGCCCGGATCGCCGCGAGCGCCGTCCCGGCCGCCTCCGCGCCGCCGTCCGCTCCCGCGTGTGCCAGCGCGTACTGGCCGAACCCCGCCTGGACGCTCACCACGCCGAGGCTGTGCGCCACCACGTCGTGCACCTCCTGTGCCAGCAGCAGCCGTTCCTCCGAGCGGGCGGCCCGCTCCAGCGCCGCCCGGCGCTCGGCGGCCACGGCGGTGTGCGCGCGGTGCCCGCGAACGGCGCGCCCCGCCGCCCAGGCGGCCGTCTGGCCGAGGACGGCGAGCGGAAGATTGCCGAGGACTTCGTCGGGTGCCGTCGCGGTGACCGCCCAGCCGAGGACGGCCGCACCGAGCGCCGCCCGCCCGTGACCGGCCCACCCGGCCCACCCGGTCCGCCGGTCGTCGGCGGCGGCCGCGTACACCGCCAGCGCCCCGACCGGCACCGCCCACGCGCCGACCACCAGCCCGACCGCCGGCGCCCGGCAGCCCGCCACCGCCACCCCCCAGGCGAGGACGGCGATCGCGCACGACCCGGCCGGCCACCGCCGCCGGAGCGCCAACGCCGTTCCCAGCGCCACCGTGGCGAGCAGGGCGACGGCCAGGGCGGCGGGGCCTTCCAGCGGCGGGTTGCCGCGGCCGTGCGGGTCGAAGTCGCGGGCGGCGTCGAGGACCCGGACCGCGGTGACCGAGGTGCCGGCCAGCGCCACGAGCGGGTCCGTCCACGCCCGGTGGAAGGGCGCGAGCCGCTTCGTCCAGGGCGCCCGGGTGGCGGCGGCGTGCGCGGGCGCGGCCGTCGGCTGGTTCTGCACCCGGTCAGGCTAGCCACCGGCGGACGGCCGGGCATCCGACCACGGTCGTATGCCCACGGCCGGACGCGCCGGGCCGGGGCGGGCCGTCACCTTGGTCACGACAGCACCTCGGTCACGTCAGCACCTTGGTCACGTCAGCACCTTGGTCACGACACCACCCCCGTCACCCGATCCGTTCGAAGGAACCGCCCATGCCCCGACCCCGTTCCCGCCCGGCCGCCGCCCTGCTCGCGGGCCTGCTCACCACCGGTGCGCTCGTCACGACGGCGGCGCTGCCCCCGACCGCGCAGGCCGCCACCACCACTACCGCTACCGCCACCACCACCGCCGCGATCCCGCTCGCCCTCCCCGCGCCGACCGGCCCGCACCCCGTCGGCACCACCACCCTCCACCTGGTCGACCCGCAACGCCCCGACCTCTGGGCGCCCACCCCGCGTCCGCGCGAACTGATGGCGCAGCTCTGGTACCCGGCCGCCGCCTGCGGCTCCCCCGCCCACCGGCTCGCGCCGTGGCTCGACCCGGCCGCGCTGGCCCATCTGGAGAGCGACTACCTCGGTGCCGCCCCGGGCCGATTGGCCTGGCCCCTCACCCGCTCCCGCCAGGACGCCCCGGCCGACCGCAGCACCCGCCACCCGGTGGTCCTCTACTCCCCCGGCTCCCGCGCCGACCGCGCCTTCGCCACCCTGGCCGCCGAGGACCTCGCCTCGCGCGGTTACGTGGTCGTCGCCGTGGACCACACCTTCGACGCCGGTGAGGTCACCTTCCCGGACGGGCGACTGGAGGTCCGCAACAAGTCCGCCGTGTTCGCCATGACGGACGCCGGGATCGTCGACTACCGCACCGCCGACACCCGCTTCGTCCTGGACCGGCTGACCGACCTCGCGGCCGGTGCCGACCCCGACGCCGAGCACCGCCCCCTCCCGCCGGGCCTCGGTGCGGCACTCGACCCCGCCACCGTCGGCATGGTCGGCCACTCCATGGGCGGCGCCACCACCGTCCAGACCCTGCACGACGACCCGCGCGTGCTGGCCGGGGTCTCGCTCGACGGCCCGGTGTTCGGCACCGCCGCCACCGACGGCGCGGACCGCCCGCTGCTGCTCTTCCGCGCCTCCGACGACCGCCCGGTGCGCGACGCGATGTGGGACGCGCTGTGGCCGCACCTCGGCTCCTGGCGCCGCCAACTCACCCTGGGCGACTCGGGCCACGGCACCTTCTCCGACCTCGAAGCCCTCCTCCCCGCCGCCCGGCCCGCCCTCGGCTGGCCCGCCGGACAGCTCGACGCGTTCCTCGGCACCCTCGCCCCGGCCCGCGCCGTCGACGCCCAACGCGCCTATCTGGCCGCCTTCTTCGACCTCCACCTGCGGCACCGGCCGACCACCCTGTTCAGCGGCCCCTCGGCCGCGTACCCGGAGGTCCGGCCGGACCGGTGAGCCGGGCCCGGCCGCCCGCTCAGCGGCACAGGGCCGCGTCGAGCACGCCCTCCAGCTTCCGCGCGGCCGCCTTGTCCGGCGCCTGGACCGTCATGGTGACGGCGGCGGCGCGACCGTCCTCTGTGACGCCGACCCGGGTCTCGTAGCCCGGGATGCTGCCGCCGTGCCCCCAGTACTCGCCGCCGCAGGACAGCGGCGTGCTCACCAGCCCCAGCCCGTAGCCCGATCCCGCCGCGAACGGCTCCCCGGCGGGGGTGGTGGTGCGCATCTCGGCGAGCTGCGCGGGCGGGAGGAGTTCACCGTCCAGCAGCGCCGTGAAGAAGCGGTCCAGTTCGGAGGGGGTGGAGACGAGCTGGCCGGCCGCCCAGGCCCAGGAGGGGTCCATGTCCGTGATGTCGACCAGCGGCCCGGCCGCCGACTCGCGGTAGTAGCCGTGCGGGTGGGCCCCCCGGATCGTCGCGTCACCCGGGGCCGGGAAGTACGTCTGGCGCAGGCCGAGCGGCCGGACGATCCGCCGCTCGATCTCCTGGCCCAGGCTCCGCTGCGTCACCGCCTCGACGATCAGCCCGGCGAGGATGTAATTCGTGTTGCTGTAGGCCCACTTGTGGTCCTCGGGCGCGGCGTCGGCCGGGTAGCGGAGGGCGATGTCGAGCAGTTCGCGCGGCTCGTAGCGGCGGACGTCGTCGCCGAGGTGGAGGGTGTAGTTCGGCAGCCCGCTGGTCTGCTGGAGCAGGTGCCGGAGGGTGATCCGGTTGCCGTCGATCCCGTCGCCCCGGACGACGCCCGGCAGGTAGCGCTCCACCGGCACGTCCAGGTCGAGCCTGCCCTGCGCCACGAGTTGGAGCACGACCACGGCCGTGAAGGTCTTGGTGTTGCTGCCGACCCGCACCCGCCCGTCCTTCGGCACCGCCGCACCGGTGGCGACGTCGCCGACCCCGGCGGTGTAGCTGCGGGTGCGCCCGTCCAGGGCGCGGACGGTGCCCAGCGCGCCGGGTGCGCCCGTCTCGGTCAGCAGCGCGTCCAACCGCTGCTGGACGGCGTCCGGGCGGGCGGTGGTGGCGGTGGCGGTTTTGGTGACGGCCATGGCCGGGGCGGCGGCCGTGGCGACCAGGGCGGCGGCGGTGACGACCAGGGTGACGCTCTTCCAGCGGCTCATGAAGTGCCTCTCGTGCAAGGGTGCGTGTTGCTCGGTTCCCGGCCTCCCGGGTGCTGTCCCACAAGATCACGCGGCCCGACGGGCGGTCGTCAGCTCACCGGGCGAGCGGCCGTCAGCTCAGCGGACGAGCGGAGGCGGCCGACCATGAACCCTCGGTCCTGGGCGCCTTCCTCCTCCGGGCGTACCCGAGCGGTTCTCCCTTGTGCGGAGCAATCGACTTCGGAAGCATGGCCCCACATGATCGACTACAACAGCGAGGCCCAGGCGTACGACACCACCCGGGGCGGCGAACCCCGGGCACAGGCGGCGGCCGACGCCCTGGAACAACTGCTCCCCCAGGGCCCCGCGACCGTGCTGGACATCGCCTGCGGCACCGGCATCGTGACGCGCCGACTGCAACGGCCGGGCCGCACCGTGCTCGGTGTCGACCGCTCCCCCGGGATGCTCGTCCCGGCCGCGCGGCGGATACCCGGCGGGGCGGTGTGCGGCGATGCGACACGGCTCCCGTTCGCCTCGGGGAGCGTCGACGCGGTGGTGATGGTCTGGCTGCTGCACCTGTTGCCGGACCCGGAGCCCGTGCTCACCGAGGCCCTCCGGGTGCTGCGGCCCGGCGGCAGGCTGGTGACCACCGTCGACAAGGAGGCGGCCTACTTCACCGAGGACAGCGACCTCGCCCGGGCCACCGCCGAACTGCGCCGCCAGTACACCCCGCACGCGCCCGACGGCCACGCCCGGATCCGGGACTGGGCGGCGGCCCACGGCCTGCGCCCCGTCGGCGAGGCCCGCTTCCCCGGCACCGGACAGGGGCGCGGCGCCCGGCAGTGGCGGGAGGCGATCGACGCGGGCCGCATCCCCTGGTGCGTGCGGGCCGACGCCGAGCAGGTGGCCGAGGCGGTCCGCCGACTCGCGGCACTCCCGGACCAGGAGACCCCGATCGCCGACCCGTTGTACCGCCTCCTCGCCCTGGAGGTGTGCGGACCGCCGGCACCCTGACGGCGGTCCGCACACCCCCTCACCGCGCCGAGGCGGTGGCGGTGGGGGTCGGGGCCGGGCGGGGACGGCCGTGCTGACGGGTGGTGAGGGGGTACGCCCAGGCGAGGAGGGCGAGCAGCAGGACGAACGGAAGCAGGGTGCAGAGCGCGGCGCTGCCGGCGGCAGTCGCGGTATGGCGGGATTCAGCGGGCATCGGCGAGGCAGCAGGCATCGGCGAGGTCGATTTCGGCCCACACGGTCTTGGCACCCGGGTCGCGGAGCTCCGTGCCCCACCGGTCGGCGAGGGCGTCGATCAGGACCAGCCCCCGCCCGGACTGGCCGTCGGTGACCCGCGCCGACGGGAGGACGGGCAGCCGGTCGCCCCGGCAGTCGGACACCTCGATCCGGAGGGTGGCGCCCCGGCGCACGGTGGTGGTGAGACACAGGTGCAACTCGAACCCGCGCCCCGGAACGCGCCCGTGCGTGATGGCGTTCGCCGACAGCTCGGCGACGACGAGCAGCGCCGAGTGGAACGGTTCGCCGAGCCTGGAGTCCACACCCCAGTCGGCGAGTTGACGTCTGACGATGCCTCGGCAGAGACACGCGCCCTTCGGAGTCGCGGGGAGGACGATGGTGTGGCGGCGGGGGTTGTCGAGCGGAATTTCGGTCGTCATGGGGAAAAGCCTGGCGGCACGGACGTACGCTGACCACGGATCCGGCGGGCACGGAGTGTGCTTGTGCGGACGCGGAGGGTCCGCCTGTTGGTGAGACCCGGATCAGTCGGTCGCAAACTCGTGTGAGCAGGGGTGGTTCCCATGGTGAGCAGCGTCGAGCGCAGCGAGCGCACGGTCCCCGACGACGGGGAGACGGTGGAGAACTCGGACGGGATCGCCGAGTTCTACAGCGCGGTAGGCAAGTTGGTCAAGCTTTACCGCGAACGGGCCGGCATCACGCAGCGCCAGCTCGCGGAGCGGATCGGGTACAGCGAGGACATGGTCGGCCTCATCGAACGGGGCAAGCGCACGCCGAGAATCGAGTTCCTGACGGTGGTGGACCCCATCGTCGACGCGGGCGGGGCGCTGACGGTCGTCGCGGACGACGTGATGAAGGCGAAGGTTCGGGTGAGTGAGCGTCACCCGGCGTTCTCCAAGGCGTTCACGGCGGAGGAAGCCAAGGCGCTGGAGATCCACGACTACAGCACGATGGTGATCCCGGGACTGCTGCAGACCGAGGCTTACATCCGAGCGTTGTACGAGATGCGTCGGCCGTTGCTCTCCCCTGAAAAGATCGACGAATGGGTGGAAGCACGACTGGCCAGGCAGGAGATCCTGACCCGCTGGCCCCTGCCGGTAGTGACGTGGGTGATTGACGAGAGCGTCCTCCGCCGCCCCCTGGGTGGCTGGGACGTTCACACCGAGCAACTCCAGCACCTCCTCAAGATGGGCCAGATGCGTGGCCCTGAGCTCCAGGTGATGCCACTCGACCGACTGACGCACGCCGGGATGGGAGGCTCCTTCATCCTGCTCACGCCGAATGGACGCGAGCAGATGGGATACGTCGCGGCACAGCACGTCAATCGGTTGGTCACGGACCCGGTCGAGGTCCGTAATATGGCCGCACGGTACAGCAGCATCCGGGCCCAGGCTCTGAGCCTGAGGGAGTCCCTGGCCCTGATCGAGCAGATTCTGGGAGAGCGGTAAGCATGGCCGAACTGGCATGGTTCAAGAGCACCCACAGCACCAATGAGGATGCTGCGTGCGTCGAGGTAGCCGAGACGCCCGGCACCGTCCACGTCCGTGACTCCAAGGACAAGACCGGCCCCCAGCTGGCCTTCGAGCCGGCCGCCTGGAAGGCGTTCGTCGAGTTCGCCGCGGACGCCAACGTCTGAAACAGCACCCACCTGACGGCCCGCCGCTTCCCAGCGGCGGGCCATCGGCGCATCCTGGATGTCGTGATGACCGAACTGACATGGTTCAAGAGCACCCACAGCAGCAACGAAGACGCCGCGTGCGTCGAGGTCGCCAAGGCCCCCGGCACCGTCCACGTCCGCGACTCCAAGGACAAGTCCGGCCCCCAACTCACCTTCCACCCCACCGCCTGGAAGGCATTCGTCGACTTCGCCGCCGACGCCGACCTCTGAGCACCGGCAGCCCGGAAGTGTCCGGGCAGCGCCACCGGGCTGTACGGTCGGGCGAGTAGCACAGCCCTCGACACCAGGAGCCGAGATGGAACCGGATCATGTTCCCGATTGGTTCTGGGAGGTCCTGGACGCGACCCGACCGCGCCTGTCCGCCCTGGAGTTGTGGTTGGAGTCCCGCTCGCGGGAGGAGCTCGAAGCCTTCGCGCTCGCCTACGAGTCCGCGGCGGAATCGCTGGCCGACTTCTCGGAAGGTGTCAGCGTGGACGGGGACGTCTGGTCCGAGGACAGCACCGAGGATCTGTGCATGTGGGTGGTCGGGCAGGGCTACTCGCTGTGGAACTCGGTGATTGTGGGAGACCTGAGGCTGGAAGAAGCCGCCCGGATGTACCTGGGCCGTGCTCCGCTGCTTCCGGAAGGCGCGGCGCCGTGGGACGGGGAGGTCTCGAACCCCGAGCACCGGGGCTACCAGTCCCCCGGGGCCATCGTGCACGGCGTCCACCGGACGCGATTCGCCGCGGAACTCTGAGCGGACCACGTCGGCCCACCCGCCAACCCGGGACCGCGCGCCGTCACAGGCCGGTGGCGAGCCAGGCCGTCACGGCCGCAGCGGTGACGAGCCCGAGGTTGAGTGCGATCCGGCGGTCACCGCCGGTCAGGTGGACGGCGATCGCACCGGCCTGGAGGAGGACGAGGCCGCCGGCCGCGGCCGATGCCAGCGGGACCGCGACACCCGTCAGCGGCGGCAGGAGCAGACCTGCCGCGCCGAGGACTTCGACCGTCCCGAGGGCCCTGAGAGCCGGCAGGGGTATGCGGTCGACCCAGGCCATCATCGGCCGGAGCTGATCGGGGCTGCGGATCACTTTCAGCGTGCCCGCGTAGAGGTAGAAGAGCGCGAGCGGTCCCGCGAGGATCCAGTAGGCGATGTTCATGGTGAGAAGTCCACCGCCGGGAGGCTGCCGCTGTCCAAGACCTGATTTCGCTGCGCCGATACCCCACCGGTATCGGCGCAGCGTCGAGCCCGAGGCCAGAGGAGTACACCCGAGCAAGTCCGAGCGATCGGCGAAGCCGGTGCCGCGGGCGATCGCGGTCGACGGCAAGACGGTCCGCGGCTCGCGCACCGTCACGAGCACCGCGATCCAACTGCTGGCCGCAATGGACCACCACGGCGTGGTCCCGGCCCAGCGGCAGGTCGCCTCCAGAAGCAACGAGATCCCCGCCTTCGCCCCGCTGCTGGACAGCATCGACCTGAGCGACACCGTGATCACCGGCGATGCCCTGCACACCCAGCACGCCCACGGCACGTACCTCCGCGAGCGCGGCGCCCACTACCCGGCCATCGTGAAAAAGAACCACCCCGGGCCGTATGCCCAGGTCAAAACGCTGCCCTGGGCGGACATCCCGCTGGACCACCGCACCCGCGACCGTGCCCACCACCGCGACGAGATCCGCCGACTCAAGACCGCCGCCTTCCACCACCTCGACTGTCCCGGCGCCCGCCAGGCGATCCAGATCGTCCGATGGCGCCGCGACCGCTCGACCGGGAAGCTCACCATCGAACGGGTCTACCTGATCACTGGCCTGGACACCTACGACGCCACCGCCGTCCAGCTCGCCACCTGGACCAGGGGCCACTGGGGCATCGAGAACCTCCTGCACCACGTCCGAGACCGGACCTTCCGCGAGGACGACTCCAAAGTCCGCACCGGCCACCTGCCCCGCACCATGGCCGGCCTGCGCAACCTCGCCATCGGCATCTTCCGCCAGAACGGCCGCACCAACATCGCCGCTGCCCTCCGCCACACCGGCCGCGACCACACCCGACCCCTGCGAATCCTCGGCCTCACGTGATCAATCCGGACAGACCGCAACCATGCAATGCCCCTGGGATACATACGGCGTTCCCTCAGCGGCCATTCATGATCCCTAAGCTCACGCCTCGTGAAGAACGTGAAGAAGATGATCGTGTTGCTCGCCTTGATAATGAGCTGCTTCCCGCTGACCCCGACGGCGTTCGCGGCGGCCAAGTCGCCCGCGCAGGTAGCGGCCAAGTCGCCCGCGCAGGTAGCCGAGGACTGCGCCGACCCGAGGCCCACGCAGGCCGGGGACATCATCTACTGGGACCCCGAGTGCTACCTCACCTTCAAAAGCAGCAAGCAAGTATGGGGCGAGGCCACCATGCCCGACAAGCTCGGCAGTGGGAAGAGCCCCATCGCCTACGGCTGCACCAGTAGCGGCAGCGTGAGCGTCGCCGGAACCAAGAGCTCCTCCACCAGCTTCTCCTTCGGCCTCGACATCGGCGGGAAGAAGAAGTTCGGTGACTGGGAGGCCTCCGTCGGGCCCAAGCTCGGTTGGAGCTGGACCTGGAGCACCAGCGACACCCACACGCACACCGCCGCGGTCCCCCTGGGCAGCGTCGGCTGGATCGAGGTCAAGGAGCCGCTGATCGAGGCGGTCGTCGACATCGATGCCCGCTACGACGGCAACAAGAACGAGCTCGTCAAGAACGCGGTCGTCCGGGTGCCGGACACCAGCCGGTCCTTCGCCTGGTTGTATCAGAGCCGCAAGATGACCGACACGGAGCTGAGGGACATCTGCGGGCAGGACCCGCCGACCACCAAGACCTACGACATGTGGTCGGCCGGCGGCAAGGCTCCCTACAAGAACCTGCTGAGCGGCAAGTGCCTGGCCATCGGCCCCACCGTCCCCAACGGCGGGCTCGTGGTGCAGCGTACCTGCGACGGCGGGGCCGCGCAGAAATGGAACGCCGTCAAGGCGAGCAACGGCTATTTCACCATCCGCAACAACAACGGCTACTGCCTCACAGTCCCCTACAACAACGGCACCCCGCCCGGCCAGAACACCCAGCTCATGTGGTGGGGCTGCGAGACCCGCTGGGACTCGGGCAACCAGCTCTGGTCGGTCAACCCGACCAGGATCAGCGGTACCTACACCTTCGCCAACCAGTGGACGGGGCTCTGTCTCGCGCCGCACTCCAGTGAGATGACCAAGAACGGCGGCCGGGTGACCATCCGCAAGTGCGCGTAGCGGGATCGGTTGACCCCTCCTATGGAGTCCTCTGCGGAGTGGAGAAGACTCCGTAGGAGGGGCCTCCAGGGCCGACTGCGGGGCGTCCGTTGTCCACTCCCCGATCGCGATGAGGGAACGGGCACCGGCCAGCACGGCCGAAGCTGCCGCGCACAACAGGGGGAGCATCGGATACCGCCGCCCCCGCCGACTGCGTGGGTCGGGAACCCAGATCAGGAAGCGCCGCAGGTCAGCGGCATCCTGTCGGGTGACAGCGCGATTCTGGAGGGTCAGGTGTCCCGGCCCGGCGGGCATGGGCGATGATGTTCGGGCAGGCACGGTCTCGCTCGGTTCTCATGGGTCTCGACAACCACATGATCGCCGGCACTGTGCCTGCACTGCGTTCCGGGGGACAACCATCCCCAGAACGAGACATGACATCACATCACAAGACCGGCGAACCGGACCGATCTCGAACATGCAATGCCCCTGGGTGCCGGTGGTCCTGCGGCGCTACTGACGAGCCCGGTAGCGGGTGCGGCCGCCCCGTCAGGATGCGGTGCAGACCGGTGAGCTCTTGGCGTCCGCCATCCACTGCTCGCCGTAGTCGACGCGTCCCGCGCTCGGCGGCCGAGTGCCTGGAGGGAGGGGAGTCACAGCTCCCGCACTGTCCCAGCGCCACACGAGTCCGGCCGGGTCGGTGACCTCAAGCTGGAGCTGCGCCAGGTCCGCCGGGCCCAGCCCGACCGACGGCGCCGCCGCCTTCATCGACGCCAGAAGCTCCTCGAAGGGGATGACGACCTGGCGGCACGGGGCCGGCTGGACCTCACCCCACCAGATGCCCTTCTGCGGAAGGACAAGACGCATGGACATCACCCGGTCGCTGCTGTTGACGATGACCGCCGCAGTGTTGGTCTCGTAGAAGTAGGTACGCTCCACGGCTGCCCTCCGGCGGGCTTCGCTGACGCGCTGGTCCTC
Source organism: Streptomyces sp. XY431 (assembly GCF_001279805.1). Lineage (NCBI taxonomy): Bacteria > Bacillati > Actinomycetota > Actinomycetes > Kitasatosporales > Streptomycetaceae > Streptomyces > Streptomyces sp. XY431. The sequence continues at coordinate 13,009 of NZ_LGDO01000016.1, read as the reverse complement.
CTCCACCGTGCGCCCGTGGTCCTCACTCGCCCGGACCTCGGCCCGGAGGCCGAGGATCAGCCCCGCCAGGGCAGCGACGAACGTCATGGCCCCGACCAGGACCTTGCCGAGGTCGACGATCGTGAAGGTGATCCCGGGCCCGGCTGGCTCGGACGCGGGCTCGGGCTCGGGCTCGGATTCAGGTACGGGTTCAGGTACGGGTTCAGGTACGGGTTCCGGTGTCGGCGAGGGCCCCCCGCCATCCGTCTCGGCCATGGCAGCGAGGCTACGCGGCAACCGTCGAGCGGAGTCCGGCGTGACGGAACCGTGTCCGGGTCGCAGCACGGCGGCGACACGGAAACTCGGCGCCGTCGACTTTCCGTCCCGCCCTCCCCCACCCTGGACGGAAGGTCAAGTCAAGCTCCTCAAAGGGGATTTCGTGGCTCTCCTTCCCCGTCCCAGGGTGGACCGCGAGTCGCCGCGCAGAGGCAGTACAGAGGCTCCGCAGGGCCTTCCGCAGGACGACGCGAGTACGGCGGTGCGGATGCGAACGTGGCGGTGAGGCCCGGGAGTCGGGTCCGGGAGGGAACACCATGAACGCCAACCACTGGGCCGGGCCGCGTCGTCGCGACCGGCTCGGCCTGCGGCTCGCCGCCGTCGCGGTGGCCGGAGCCACGGTCGCCACGCTCGCCCCGACGGCCGCCGTGGCGGCGGGGGTCGGGGTGCCCTCCGCCGTGGCGGAGGCCGGACGGCCCGGGCCGTCCGTCGACCTGGGCCCGGAGCTGCGGACCCTGGTCGAGCGCGGCGGTGCGACGGCCGCGCTCGGCGAGGTGCGCGAGAACGGCCGCCGGCCGTGGCGCGACGCCGCCGGGGTCGTCGACCTGGACTCCGGGCGCGCGGTGCGCACCGACAGCCGGTTCCGGATCGGCAGCGTGACCAAGACCTTCGTCTCCACCGTCGTCCTCCAACTGGCCGACGAGGGCCGGCTGCGACTGGACGACCCGGTGGACCGCTACCTGCCGGGTGTCGTCCCGAACGGCGGCGCGATCACCCTGCGGCAGCTGCTGCAGCACACCAGCGGCCTGTTCGACTACCTGGAGGACCCGCGGTTCCTCTACCACGACGAGGCGAGCCTGCGCGCATACCTGGCCGAGGGGCGCTGGACGGACTTCCGGCCCGAGGAACTGGTCTCCGCCGCCGTCGGCCACCCGCCGTACTTCGAGCCCGGGCAGGGCTGGTACTACTCCAACACCAACTACATCCTCACCGGGATGATCATCCGCAAGGTCACCGGGCGCACCTGGCAGCGCGAGGTGGAGCGGCGGATCGTCGAACCGCTGCACCTCGACAGCACGACGTTCCCGAACTCCTCCGCCCGGATCCCCGGCCCGCACGCGCACGGGTACATCCAGCTGCCGGAGGGCCCGGCCGACGTCACCCGGCTCAACCCGACCGTCGCGGACGCCGCCGGCAACGGCATCTCCACCACCGCCGACCTCGACCGCTTCCACGCCGCCCTGTTCGGCGGCAAGCTGCTGACGCCCGCCCGGCTGGCCGAGATGACGACAGTCGTCCCGGCGCCGACGATCGCCGCGCACTACGGCCTGGGCCTGATCCGCTACGACCTGCCGTGCGGCGAGGTCTGGGGCCACACCGGCGGCATCCCCGGCTACAACACCATCCTGCTGGGCGCGAAGGACGGCTCGCGCCAGTTCGCCCTCTCGTTCAACCTCCTGGAGGGCGCGGAGACCGACGAGACCGGCGCGGCGATCGACGCGCTCTTCCTGAAGGCGGCGTGCGGCGCGGACGGTGCCGGGGCGGCCTCGGCGGCGCCCTCTGCCAAGGACACCGCCGGCCGGTCACCCCTGAAGCTGCTGCGCTGAAACCTCCCCGCCGACGCGCAGCCCCGCCGGCCCGTCGCAGATCGCTGCGACGGGCCGGCAACCGAACGGACCTGCCTCAGTGGAGCACTGAAGCAGCTTCGGCGTAGTCGGCATACGCGCGTTCGAAGGATCCTGCCGCGACAAGGAACATCGACCGGTCGGTGAGAGCGCGGGCGAGGCGTGCGGGATCGTCGGGCAGGCGGCGGGCGAGCGCCACCCCTTCGTCGAAAAGGGGCGCGAACCGCTCCTCGAACAGATAGTGGTGGTCGCCGTCGCGGACGGCCGCGCGGACGCTGATCCTGCGTTGGACGTCGACCAGCTCGGGCAGCCGCTCGGCCTCGCGCAGCCCCACCGCCTCCGCTTCGAGGTCCGGCAGCATGCCGAGAAAGCCCTCCCTGACGTCGCGCGACCAGCCGCGCTCCATGCCGAACGGCGGCATCGGTGACTCCGGGCTCGCGGCGGGTTCGGCCGCCCGCCCCGACAGGACGAAGAGCGTGCTCCACCGCTCGACGAGGCCGTTCGAACTCCTCGGCCCGCCCGTGGCCGCGAGTCCCTCCAGGACCCCCAGGGCCTCCCGCCGGGCGGCCGCGGCACTCTCCCCGTCCCCGACGGCCTCCCGCATCCGGGCGAAGTGAACCAGCTCCCCGACGAGAACCGGCAGGCCGGTGCCCTCTTCGGCCGCCTCGCGCCGGGTCTCCGCGAGGAGCTCGCGGAAGACGGCCGACGCGGCATCGTGCAGCCCGGCGCCCTCCAGGTTCGCCGCCCACCGCACCATGTCCCTGAACGAGCCCTCCCGGGCCGCCTTCCGGGCGGCCGCCTCGTCCAGCTCCGCGGCTTCCCCGAAGCACCCCTCCTCGGCCAGCACGGTCGCCAGCCGCCCACTGCGGCCGGCCGCGGCCAACTCCTCGCAGACCGCGCGGCCTTCCGCCCTGCGCCCGAGGGCGAACAGCGAGGCCTGATAGGCGTCCAGGGCCCGGCACCACCGCTCCGCCCGGTCCGGCGCCCCTGCCTCCATCCCGCGTGCGGCCCGGTATGCCTCCGCGGACAGCGCGACGTCCACCTTCGGATCCCGGCTCCGGTAGTACAGCGTCAGCAGCGCGTCGACCAACTTCGGCCCGTACACCTGCGGACTCACCTCGGCCAGCACCCGGTACGCCCCGACCAGTTCCTCCGGCCACAACCGCCCGGACCCCAGCAGCAGCACTCGGGCCCGCAGCACCGCGTCGTGATCGATCGTCATCGTTCCCCCTGTCTCCGGATGACGGACGAAGGAGATTCTGAGCGCTGGGGAACAGACCGGACAAGCCTCGCGAACTGTGCGTTCCGTCCTACGAAAAGCGGCGCTGACCTGTCATGATGGACATGCTTTCACCCTGAGCCCCGAGCAGGGAGCCAGTCCCGCACCCCTGGCCGAGCCTCCCCGTGCTCGCTGGTCGCATCGGACGGCCTCAGACAAACGCCATGGTGTAGACAGCCTGGTCAAACGGTGCGAAGCCCTGCTGTTCCCACGCCTTCTGGAGCCTGGCCACCGCCTCCTCGTCCGGCCGCCGGATCTCCGGATCGTCCGACTCGTACGAACACGGTTCGTCCGGCCCGTGATCATGAATGGGAGCCGGGTAGCAGACGGCCACGGTCCCGGGGACGGCCAGTTGTCGGAGAGCAGCGACCGCCAAGCGCATTCCTACGCCCTTACCCCGCCACTTGTCAGTGACGTGGACCGACTCCAGCAGCAGCAGCAGCGAGGGGCGCATCCTGGCCAACTCGGGGACCATGCCGCCGTTCTCGGTGAAGATGACCCGCGGGATGCGGTCGAGGAGGCCGGGGTCCTCCTCCAGCGCCGCCCGGGGGTTCGGGGTCACACCGGGAACCACTCGGGTGATCACTGCCGTACCGAACACCGTGGTGTCGGCAGCGGTGTAGAACGATGCCGTCCACCGGTCGGCTCGCGCTCCCCAGTCCGCATCCTCGTAGTGCCGTGACTCGTAGGCGATCAAGAACCTGTCCTGAACCGTCACTTACGCTCCCTTGCAGAGAGGGTGACCCCCGCACAAGTCACACGCGCGGGGGCCACCCAGTGTGTCAGCTTCCCGGTGCCGGGGAGGGCTTCGGCGACGGCGAGGGCTGCCGGTGCGGGGGCTCGGGTTGTTCAGGTCCGGGCCCGCCCGGGTGGATCGACGTCACTTGGACGTCGGGGTGGGGGGCGGGGTCTCCGGGGCCGGCTTGCCCGCGTGCTTCGGCGGGGGCTTCTCGGCGCCCTTGTGCTTGGACTCGATGACCTTGGACATTGGTGCTCTCCTCTACTCGAAGGTGGCGTTCGTGGTGGTGGTCTCCGGCGCCGTCGGACCGGGGGGGCGCTCGGTCGGCGTGCTCACGATGACTACTCCTCACGATGGAGAGAACCGGGCATCGGACGACGCTCCGGGCCGTACATCGGTGCGGCCTGCCCGCCCCGGTCGTCTCACAGAAAGGGCGACCGGGGCGGACAGTTGCTGGTCCCCACCCCCGCAGGAAAGGGTGTCCCGTCGGACGAGCGGGCGGGGCAAAGCGGTGTCGGAGCGCCCATCACGTCTGACGGGTCGGCCGTGCACATTCGCCCACATCCCGCCGGGGACCAGCGGTGGTGCTCCCGCTGCACGCCTGAGTGCAGCGAGTACCTGCCGTGAGGCAGGGGTGGAACCCCGTCCTGGCGAGGACCCTCATTCGACCGACTGGACGGGAGCTGTGGAGGGTCAGCCCGGGGTCTGGCCGTTCTGGTCGTACCGCACGTTCTCGCCGGCTCCCTGCGCCATGGCGCGGAGGGCGGGGTCAGCGGTCCCGTCTCGGCTCAGGTTGGCGGTGGCGCCGAGATCGGCGGCGAAGTCCAACGCCGCATCGACACAAGCACTGCCGGGAGTTGAGAGGAGTCGTCCTGGTCCGGTCCCCGTACGTTGTCCGCTCATGCGACAGAACGTACGCGGGCGATTACACCTGAGTATGAATCAGTGGAATACAGCCCTATCCGTCCAGGTGGAAGCGGTCGGACATGCGCCTCAACCTCTCACGGGTAGCGGTCCGTTCGGCGTAAACGATCTTCCTGAGTGTGGCGCGGGCGATGGGATGGTTGCGGATCAGTTGCGGGGCGATCCGCTCCGCTCTTTCGAGTTCCGCCAAAGCTCGGTCCCGGTTTCCGTCCCAGAGCCAGGCCCGAGCCACGTCCATGCAATGGTGGCCGCGCCGCGAGTTCGGCAGCGCCTCGATCTCTGCCGGATCGGATCGCTCGGCGAGCACCAAGGCTTGCGAGTGATCCCCCATTTCCACCTGCACAGAGATGGCATGGACCAGGACATTCCCGGGCGAGAACGTCAGGGAGTGCCGGTCGAAGGTCGGTTGCTCAGTGAGCCGGCCCGCTGCCTCGCGGGCCTGTTCGATGTGATCTTCGCAAACCGGCAGATCACCTGCGCGAGCGGCAGAGACGGCGGCCCTCAGGTGCAGTGTCCCCCATGCGCGCACGGCCAAGGGATCACCTGCGCGGTACTGCCGCTCAATTGAGCCCAGCGCCCGATCCGACAATACGATGGCATCGGACCAGTCCGCGCTGGCCCACATGTCCCATACCCGCATCCAGTCAGCTACGGCGGGAAGCACTGGATCACCTGAAAGCCGAGCAGCCCAGGCTGCACGCTCACACGCCATTGTGATCAGCTCCGGATGCCCGAGGGCGTGAGCCGACGTATGGGCAAACTTGCAGCACACCGCATAGACCGAGAACGCCTCTTCCCGCTCTCGGCCGGTGGACACCTCAGCGAGCGCACGCGCTTCGCGGAGCATGTCCGGCAGTATCCGCAGGACGGCAACGTTCGATGCCGTATCGCGGAGGCGGTGAAGACGTAGCGTGTCACGCCACAGCTCCGCAGACGGACGGGGTGCGCCGTCGAAAACCGGAGTCAAGTCGTAGCGGCGCAGCTCACGCAAGATGCCCGAGGCTGACACCTGCCACTGGTTCTCGGACGACTTGCCCGCCACGTACGGACGCTCTATCAGGTCGTTGGGGTGGCAGTGAAGAGCCGCCGCAAGCTGGTTGATGATGCTTGCCCTGTCGAGTTCCACCCTGCCGTTCTCGACCTTGGACACCCACCCTTGGGTTCTGCCCATCGCCGCGGCCAAGTCAGCCTGCGGCATACCCAGCCGTAGGCGCTGGCGCTTCACGCGCTTGCCGATGGTCTCCCGTTCCTCCAGCACCGCTCACCCTCCCTCGTGGCTACAGGGACCGTACCGCGCAAGCCGAGGTAAGCCGCGTGGACACCGGCCCCGCCGCCCTGCCACGGGGCGGCGGGGTCAGGTGCACTGAGGCGTAGGCGCAACCGGCGAGCTCGCGTTCGTAGTCCAGCTCGCCGGGGCCGATCTTCACGTAGGCCGCGCAGCGGCCGGTGCCCCAGTAGCGCAGCTCGGACGGGAAGGGCTTGGTGGTCATGGCCGTACATCATCGGTCCGGCTCCGCTGTCGCCGCCGGACACACCTACTCGACCGCCCTCACGCCGTCCGTGAACCACTCACCCGCCGGGACGCCGAAGAACGGTGGGGCCCTCGGCACTGCCGAGGGCCCCACCGCGCGACAACACGACCGCTGTGGAGTGGAAGACCGCCGAGTCCCGCAGCAGGCCCTCCTCGCCGGACGCCCAGGAGGTCTTGAGGTCCCGGCGGGCGGGCGCCGCTCAGACGGGGGCGAGGCGGGTCTTCAGCAGGCAGAACTCATTGCCCTCCGGGTCGGCGAGCACGTGCCAGGTCGCGTCCTCCGGCTGGCCGACGTCGACCGGGACGGCCCCGGCGGCGAGGAGGCGTTCGAGCTCGGCGGCCTGGTCGCGGTCGGTGGGGTTGACGTCGATGTGCAGCCGGTTGTTCCCGGGCTTCGGCAGGTCGGTGCGGATGAGGAAGATCGTCGCCTGCGGGCCGCCGAACCCCTCGCGCGGGCCGATCTCGATGCAGCCCTCCGCCTCCCGGTCGAGCTCGACGAAGTCAAGGACCTCGCACCAGAACCGCGCCAGCAGCTCCGGGTCGTGACACTGGAGCACGATCTCACTGATCCGGCACGCCATGGACAGAACCCACTCTCTCGGGACGAGGAAGCACCTCCGCGGGAACTTACCAGCCGGACAGATCGGCGTCGATGGCGTTCCGCAGGCGGCCGCCCTCCGCCACCGACGGACCGGTACCCGTCCGCCTCCTGACCACCGGACGGCTGCACGTCGACCACGCACCGGTCGGCTCCCGGCTGCACGTCGGTGACCTGGCTGCTCTCCCTGGAGGAGGGCCGGATCGGTGCCGCCCAGCTCTTCGAGGTCGAACGCATCGCGTACAGCTGAGGGGGCCGTCGCGACTCGGGGGCGCCGAGCCCGGTGCCCCGTCCGCGCAGGAAGTCGGGTGGGCCGACTTCCTGCGCGGACGGTGGAGTCGCCCGCGGCGCGGGGTCTGCGGTCGGGGGGCCGCTGCGCCGAGGGCTCCCGCACGGCGCGGTGGGGCGTGCCGTGCGCGGACCGGTCGCCGCACCACGGGCCTGTGCGGCGTGGGATGAGGGACGGGAGCGGGAGTGGGAAGTCGACAGGGCCGACTTCCCACTCCTGTCCCCCGGCGGGTCCGAAAGGCTGCGGGGCGGCGGTCGGCGGCAGACAGCGGCGGACAGCGGACGGCGGACGAATTCGGGGGCGGCTCCCCCGTCGCCGCCCCGTCGGATCAGGATGCCGCGCGGGCGGCGGGCCGGGCTTGTAAAAATGCGCACTCCGGTCAGCGGTCCGGGCCGCCGTCGACGAACTCGATGGCGGTGGTGATCCGGCCGGCCAGGCGGTCGGTCGGCTCGGGGGCCTGCGCGGCCCGGCGGGAGGCGAAGAACGCGGTCGGCGGGCAGCCCACCATGGCGCGGAACGAATGCACCAGGTGCGCCTGGTCGTAGAAGCCGCAGTGGTCGGCGATCCGGGCCCCGCCCCAGCCGGGCCGCCGTTCGTAGGTCAGCAGGGCCCGCTGGAGGCGGAGGATGTCGGCGGCCTGCTTCGGTGCCAGGCCGAGGTGTTCGCGGAAACGCTGCTCCAGCCGCCGACGGCTCCAGCCGGTGCTGTCCACCAGCGTGCGCACCGAGATCCGCCCGTGCGAGGCGCGGAGCTGCTCCCAGGCCCAGCTCACCGAGGGGTCCCAGACCCGCCCGTCGGCGAACCGCGCGTCGAAGTAGGCGTCCAGCAGGGCGAACCGCTCCGTCCAGGTCCGCGACTCGCGCAGCCGGTCCACGAGTTCGCGCGGGCCCCGGCCGGGGAAGGCCGCGCCCGCCTCGATCCACCGGCCGTCCAGGTCCCCGAGCGCCGGGCCGAGGATGCGGTACGCGCCCTGGGGGGTGAGCGAGACGGCGAGGCCGTGCAGCCGACCGCTGTGCTCGGCGACGGTCGCGGTGCGCCGCAGCCCGGCGAGGACGGAGCCGAAGGATCCGCTGTCGGTGGGGGCGACGGCGTCGGTGAGCCGCAGCGATCCGTCGAAGCCGACCGTCAACGTCACCACGTCGGTGGGCACTTCCAGCCGGCGGCGGGGCCGGTCCGACTCCAGCCGGTAGCCCCGGTAGCCGAGCACGTACTCGCGCAGTCTCGGCCGGGCCGCGCCGTACGCCATCTCGCACTCGCCGTCGACGAGGTCCAGTGTTCCGCTGCCGCGTTCCATGGGCGCTCCCGCATCGCAGGGACGAAGACTTGACGTGTCCACGATGCCATGGGGTCGGGGCGGCGCGAGCGCCGGGTGACGGGCGGTTGACCGGAAACAACTCCGCCGAGCGGTTCGGGCGTTCGCCCGCCAGGATTCCCGGGATTCGGCGCCGATGACACTTCGGGCGCTTCGCCGACGAAGCACTCGCACGAGCACATTCACAGACCGCTCCCCGAACACCGATTCCCCGAATCGGGGGAACGACGCAGCTCTTCCGCGGCCGGGCCGGTGGCGACCTCGGGGGTGGCTGCGGCTGCGGGGCGGGCGGATGCGAGGGTGGGGGCGTGAACGAGACGATCATGGCCGCTGCCCGCGAGCGGGCCGCCGGGCACCGGCGGCGGTTCGACCTCCGCTTCGAGGCGTACTTCGACGCCCTGCCGGAGCGTCTCGACACACCCGCGCTCAGCCGCTTCACCCCGCGCTGCCTGGAGCTGCTGCGGGACCTCTCGCTGCGCGGGGGCAAGCGGCTGCGGGTCGCCCTGCTGTACGAGGCCGCCCGGCTGGTGACCACCGACCCGGTGCCCGGTCTGGCGGAGGCCGCGCTGAGCATCGAACTGCTGCAGACGCACGGGCTCGTCCACGACGACATCATCGACGACGCGCCCCTGCGGCGCGGCGGCCCGTCCACCTACTACGCCTACCGCCAGGAGTTCCCGGCGGCGGACCGCACCGCGCTCGGCCTGGCCGTCCTGGCCGGGGACCTCGCCGCCTTCCTGTCGATGCGGGTCCTGCTGGAGGCGGACGTCCCCGCCGAGCTGCGGCAGGCGATGCTGGAGGTACAACTGGACGCCGGCGCCGAGACGGTGACCGGCCAGATCGTCGACCTCGAACGCGACCTCCGGCGGATCCCGGACGAGGAGTTCCTGCACACCGTCTGCGAGTACAAGTCCACCCGGTACTCCGTGCTCGCGCCGCTGCGACTCGGGCTACTGGCCGCCGGGGAGCGCCTCGGCGGCGAGGAGGACGCACGGCTGCGCCGCTACGCGATCCCGGTCGGCATCGGCGGGCAACTGCGCGACGACTACCTCGACCTGTTCGGCGACGAGGCCGGCACCGGCAAGTCCACCGGCGCCGACCTCCGCGCGGGGCGCCGCAGTTACGCCGTGAGCGCCCTGCTCGCGGCCGCCGACGAGGAGCAGCGGACCCTGGTGGAGTCCGCGCTCGGCGACCCGCGCTGCCCGGCCGCGACGGTCGAGCGGATCCGCGAGCTGGCCCGGCGGCTGGGCGTGGACCGGAAGCTCCGGGCCGACATGCGCCGCTGCGCCGAGGCGGCGGCCGCCGAGGCCGGGACCTGGCGCCCGCACTGGCGCGAGGAGGCGGTGGCCTTCTTCTCGGGCCTGCCGCTCGCGAACGTGGTGGACTCCTGACCCGACACCCCCGGCCCGCCGCACCTTCTCGCGGCGGGCCGACCGCGGCAGCGGCACCGACGGCCTCGCGGGGGCGCCAGGATCGCGGTCTACTGCCCGGCCCATCCCAGGAGGTCGATCCGCAGCTTCGGTTTCTCGGCGTCGTTGTCGACGGAGAGGACCTTGAAGTACCTCGGGTATCCCTCGGCGGTCCGGAGGCAGAACCGGTCGCCCGGAACCGGGATCACGATCCGGCCGTCACTGAGGGTGGAGGCGATCTCCTGGCAGCGCTTCGGCCCCGGCACCGGCTCCCCGTCCGGGACCCGGGCCAGCACCGCATCGTTGTCCGGGGCGAGGTAGGCCTTGCCGCCGACGACCCCGGTGATCCTCAGATCGGTGCGCTGGGGCCAGCCGCTGCTCGGGTTGTTGGGGTCCAGGTCGACCTCGCGGTCCACCACGTACTGACCGTTGTAAGTGATCAGCCAGCCGGGATCCACCGGAGCAGCCGCTTCTGATGCCGCTGGGGTGTCGGCCGTGCCCGCCGCCGACCCGTTCGTCGCGTCAGGCACGGCCGGCGACGTGGCCCTCGGGGTGGCGGTGACGGTGACGGTCGCCGTCACCGTCTCGCTGACGGTCGTCGTCACCACCGGGCGTGCCGCTGTCGGCGAGTTGATCACCGCGGGCAGGCCCAGGAAGCCGAGCGCGAGGCCCCCCACGCCGGTGAGGGCCGTCACGATCGCCGCGAGATCGGACCAGCGCCCGGAGCGGGCGGCGACGACGCGAGGCGGGTGCGGAGGTGCGGGCGGAACCACCGGCTCGTCGGAGCGCGGCGGGTGTGACGGATCGTTACTCATCGTTCCCCCTTCGAGAGTCGGAACGATGATGACAGCGGCGGGTGGCACGACACAGCCGCACCGGGCAATTCGCCACACCGACCCGCCGCACGGCCGGCTGCCAAGTTCTTCGCCGCGGACGCGGTGCGCGGTCCACGGGTGGACGATCCATCCGTCTTCGATCGGCCCGGTGGAACTGATTGTGCGTCAATTCGTCGAGGAATTGCCGCACCTGGAGCGAACGGCCGCGAGCAGCGGGAACGGCCGGAGCGGGCGACCCGGGGGCGGCGGGGAAAATGCCTGTGGCGCCGGGGATTTCGGCCGCACGGGAATAGGTCGTCCAAGTGGACGGTGTGCGATCTCCTCATGGAACGGCGCCGTCATACCGGCGCATCGGGTGAGCAAGTCATCACTCTGCGCAGTCACTTGAACCCCAGGAGACCGCCGAGACAGACCTCGCCCCGTTCACATGTCAACCACACATCCTTGAAGCGACATCCTCAACAGCCATTGTGGCTCCGCAGTCCGGGCCGGTAGAGTCCCGGTCCGCCGAGTACCGAACAAGTGCTCGCACGGCATTCTTTGGGGCGGGCATGACAAATAACCGCAACATCCACGGGGCCACTTCCGACCTGATTGACGCGTTCACGGAAACCGTGCGCCGATATCCCGAACGACCGGCGATCGTCCACCACGGGGACGCGCTGACTTACCGCCAACTCGGGGAGTTGGTACGTACCTTGGCCCACCACCTCGGTACCGCACCCGGCGTGGTGGCCGTTCCGGCGACACACACGCCGGACACCGTCGTCGCGCTGCTCGGCATCCTCGCCGCCGGCGGGGCGTACTGCCCGGTCGACCCGGCGTTCCCGCCGCAGCGGCGGCAGGACATGCTGGCTTCGGTCGGCTGCCGGACGGCGGTGGGCGGGGGCGTCGCGCAACCCGGCATGCGCGTCGTCGAGTTACCGGGCACGACCACCGACACGCGGACCGCACCGGAGCGGACCGAGCCGGAGCGCCCGGCGTACCTGCTCTTCACCTCGGGTTCGACCGGGCAGCCGAAACCCGTGGTCACACCGCGCCGGGCGATCTCCGCCACGGTGGAATCGCTGCGCACCCTGTTCGGCCTCACCGCCGAGGACCGGGTGCTGCAGTTCGCCTCGCTGAACTGGGACACCTGCTTCGAGGAGATCCTCCCGACCCTCACCTGCGGCGCCGCGCTCGTCCTCGACCGCGACGCCCACTCCGGCTCGTTCCCGCGCTTCCTGCGCATGGTGGAGCGGGAGCGGATCGGTGTGCTGGACCTGCCCACCGCGTTCTGGCACGAACTCGTCCTCCACCTCGCCGAGGAGGGCCTGGCGCTGCCCGAGTGCGTCCGGCTGCTGGTGATCGGCGGGGAGGCCGCCAACCCGGCCCGGCTCGCCGACTGGGCCGCCCTGGACACCGGGCGGGTCCGGCTGCTGAACACCTACGGGTCCACCGAGACCACGCTGATCACCCATGCCGTCGACCTGCACGGGCCGCTGGCGGCCGTACGGGACCGGCCGTGGGCGGCGGGCGACCGGGTGCCGATCGGGCGTGCCCTGCCCCATGTGTACGAACGGCTCAGCGAGCAGGGCGAGTTGCTGATCGGCGGGCCCGCGGTCGCGCTCGGCTACCTCGGACTGCCCGAGGCCACCGCGGACCGCTTCACCGAGGACGCCGAGGGCGTGCGCTGGTACCGCACCGGCGACCGGGTGGGCCGGGCACCGGACGGCGTGCTGACCCACCAGGGGCGCCTGGACGGCGAGTTCAAGGTGCGCGGGATCCGGGTCGACCCGGCCGAGGTCGAGGCGCACCTCGCCGGACACCCGGGCGTGCACGCGGTCGCGGTCACCGGGACGACCCTGGCCGGCCGGTCCGCGCTGGTCGCGTACGTCGTCCCGCGCGCCTCGGCGGCGGCCGGGACCCTGGGCGCCGAGCTCCGGACCTACCTGCGGGACCGGGTGCCCGGCCATCTGGTGCCCAGCCGGATCACCGTCGTGCCGGAGCTGGTGCTCACGGCGAGCGGCAAGGTCGACCGGGCCGGCTCGCACCGACTGCACTCCGCGCGCGGCGCCGGCGAAAGCGCCGCCGCCCAGCTGCCCGAACCCGCGCACCACTAGCACCAGCAGCACCACCAGCATCACCGGCACCGGGAACCCCGGCGCCCAGTACCACCGCCCGCCGCCCGGCCCACCACCCGCCGGAGCCGCGCCCGTTCGTCGTACCCACC